>JAQVKR010000164.1 GCA_028694565.1 Gammaproteobacteria bacterium
CTGGTGCCGGCCCTGGAGGCGTGGGGCGTGGACAACGGCGACATCCACTACGAATCCTTCGGCCCCGCCGCACTGCCGAAGCACGGGAAAAAGGCGCCGGTGACGGCGGCCTCCGCCGGGCCCGCGACCGTCACCTTCAGCCGGTCCGGCAGGCGCATCGACTGGGATCCGGCCGCCGGCTCCCTGCTGGGGTTGGCCGAGGCCAACGGCATCGAGGTGATGTCCGGCTGCCGCGCCGGCAGCTGCGGCTCCTGCCAGACGGTGCTGAGTGCCGGCGAGGTGGAATACAGCCAGGATCCGGACGCCGAGATAGCACCGGGCCACTGCCTGCCATGCATCGCCACGCCCAGGGGCGATCTCACCCTGGAAGCATAGGGTACCGGAGACTCAATACATGCAACGTTCGCTCATCCGCAAAGAAGTCGTGCCGTTCCTGGTGATGTTCGGTTCGCTCATCCTGGCGACCATCGTCACCGATGCCCTGCTGCACCAGTTCGACCTGGTTTGGGTCGGCCGCTACCTGGGCATACCCGGCGCGATCCTGATCCTGCTGTCGTTCTTCTATTCGATGCGCAAGCGCAAGCTGATCGGCTTCGGCAAGCCCAGGACCCTGCTCACGCTCCACGAAACCCTCACCTGGCTGGGGTCGCTGATGGTCCTGGTGCACGCGGGTATCCATGTCTATGCCATCCTGCCGTGGCTGGCGCTCATCGCCATGCTGGTGAACATCATCAGTGGCATGACCGGGAAGTACCTCCTGGATCGTTCGCGCCGCTTCATCGCCGCAAAGAAGGAGACCTATGCAAGCCAGGGCCTGGCTGCAAACGAGATCGACAGACGCCTGTTCTGGGACGCCACCACCTTCGACCTGATGAAGCGCTGGCGCGCGGTCCACCTGCCGATCACCCTGGCTTTCGCCGTGCTCGGCATCGCCCACATCCTTAGCATCCTCCTGTTCTGGCAATGGAAATGAAAAAAAACGCGATCACCCTCATCATTGCCGCCAACCTGGCCATCCTGGTTCTGCTGGCGTTCTTCATGCCACAGCCGCTGATAAGCCCGGGCAGGAACATCGAGGCCCACGCCGAGTTCTCCACCGACTGCTTCGCCTGCCACACCCCGTTCATCGGCAGCACCCCGGAGAAGTGCGTGGCCTGCCACGAGGTGGCTGAAATCGGCCTGAAGACCACCCGGGGCGTACCCATCGCCGGCGAAAAGAAGAACGTGGCCTTCCACCAGGAGCTGCTGGAGGATGACTGCGTGGCCTGCCACAGCGACCACAAGGGGGTGCAGGCCTTCCGCCCCATCAGCCAGTTCTCCCACGACCTGCTGCGGCCTGCCCTGCAGGAGCAGTGCGACAGCTGCCACGCGAATCCCGGTGACTCGCTGCACCTGAAGATCCAGGGCAGTTGCGGCCTGTGCCACACCCAGCAGGCCTGGCTGCCGGCGACCTTCGATCACGACGAATACTTCCGCTTCGACCGCCACCACGAGACCGCGTGCGAAACCTGTCACGTGGACAACAACTACGCCGGCTACACCTGCTACGGCTGTCACGAGCACTCTCGCTCGAAGATCCGGGAAGAGCACCTGGAAGAGGGGATCCGCGACTACGAGAACTGCGTGGAGTGCCATCGCAGCGGTGACGAGGACGAGGCCGAGCGCATCTGGCGCTCCAAGCGGTACGGTGGGGACCGCATGGGCCCCGCAAGCGCCTACGGGAGTCGGGAGCGGGACCGTCGGGACGGCCACGACGGAGAGGATGACGACGACTGAAGCCGGCCGTCGCCGTCTTCGCCTCAGACGATGAACTTGCCGCTCTGCAGGCGCTGGGCCTCCATCAGCTCCAGTTCGCGGGCGCCGGAGACCACCACTTCCGGCGCCGGCACGAAATCGAGCCCCGGGTCGCGGCGCTCGTAGGGCACGGCGTTGAGGATCGCCTTGATGGCGTTGAGGCGGGCCTTCGCCTTGTCGTCGGAGCGGATGATGGTCCACGGCGCGTGGGCGGAGTGGGTGCGTTTCAGCATCTCGTACTTCATGTTGGTGAAGTCGTCCCAGCGGTCCTGGGCCTGCAGGTCCACCTCGGAGAGCTTCCACTGGCGCAGCGGGTCGTCCTTGCGCCGCTGGAACCGGCGCGCCTGCTCCTCCCGGGTCACGCTGAAGTAGAGCTTCACCAGCACCGTGCCCTGGCGCGCCAGATCGCGCTCGAAGCCCACCACCCCGCGCATGAAGTCCTGGTACTCGCGGTCGGTGCAGAAACCGAACACCGGCTCCACCATGGCGCGGTTGTACCAGCTGCGATCGAACAGCACCATCTCCCCGCCGCGGGGGAACCGGGTGACGTACCGCTGGAAGAACCACTGGGTGCGCTGCTCCTCGGTGGGCTTGCCCAGCGCCACCACCCGGTAGTGCTTCTCGTTCATGTAGCGGGTGACCCGGCGGATGGTGCCCCCCTTGCCCGCCGCGTCGCGGCCCTCGAACAGGATGATCATCCGGGTCTTGCTCTGCTCCAGGTGCTCCTGCAGCCGGATCAGCTCCGCCTGGTAGGGCTTGAGCATCTCCTCGGCGCGGAGCTTGCGCGCGCTCCTGCGCAGCGAGTCCTTCAGGGCCCGGTTCTCCTCGGTCAGCAGGCGCAGCCGTTCCTCCGGGCTGTGGCCCTCCTCCGCCGCGCCCGCCCGCTCGGGCGCCCGCTTGGCCGTGGTGCGCTTCGCAGCGCGCTTCGCCGCCGCGGTTCGGCCGGCGTCCGGCCTCGTTTTGGTGGCCATGCCTCCCCCCTGGATGCCTGCCGTGCAATGGTGGGACAACGCGCCCGGCGCGGCAAAGTGAGTCTGATAATCAGCTGCTGATATACCTTAACCGCACACCCGCCCCGACGATTGTCACATTTCGTGGCGATGGCCCCTGTCCCGCCCATCCGCCACCACGCGCCCGGGGAGCCGCGCAACGCCGCGCAGTTCCGCTGTCAGGACGGGGTAACGGGGGAGCATCCCGTCGACGCCCGGTTCCGGAACGGCGACGGCCCGCCGGATGGCGGGCCGTCGGAGAGGACTGCGGCGGGTACGGCGGTCAGGACTTCGGCCGCTTGTCGATGACGCGCTTGGCCTTGCCCTGGGAGCGCTCGATGGTGCCGGTCTCCACCACCCGCACGTTGGTGCTGATGCCGATGTAGGACTTGATGTGATGCTGCAGCTCCTTCGCCACCTGCGACTTGGTGGCCTCGGAGGCGCCGGCCTGCTCGGCGCGCATCTCCACCAGCACGTCGATGCTGTCCAGGTGCCGCTCGCGGTAGACCTCCAGCACGTAGTGGGGCGAGAGGCCCGCCACCCGCAGGATCTGCTCCTCGATCTGGCTCGGGAAGACGTTGACGCCGCGGATGATGAGCATGTCGTCGGAGCGGCCGGTGATCTTGCCCATGCGGCGCATGGTGCGCGCGGAGCCGGGCAGCAGCCGGGTGATGTCCCGGGTGCGGTAGCGGATGACCGGCATCGCCTCCTTGGTGAGCGAGGTGAAGACCAGCTCGCCCTCCTCGCCCTCGGGCACCACCTCGCCGGTCTCGGGATTGATGATCTCGGGGAAGAAGTGGTCCTCCCAGATGTGCGGCCCGTCCTTGGTCTCGATGCACTCGTTGGCCACGCCGGGGCCGATCACCTCCGACAGGCCGTAGATGTCGATGGCGTCGATGCCGAACCGCTCCTCGATCTCCAGGCGCATGGAGTCGGTCCAGGGCTCGGCGCCGAAGATGCCGATGCGCAGCGAGCAGTTGCGCGGGTCGATCCCCTGGCGCTCGAACTCGTCGGCGATGTTGAGCATGTAGGAGGGGGTGACCATGATGATGTCCGGCTCGAAGTCCTGGATCAGCTGCACCTGCTTCTCGGTCTGCCCGCCGGACATGGGAATCACGGTGCAGCCCAGGCGCTCGGCGCCGTAATGGGCCCCCAGGCCGCCGGTGAACAGGCCGTAGCCGTAGGAGACGTGCACCTTGTCGTTGCGGTGGCCGCCGGCGGCGCGGATGGAGCGCGCCATCATGTCCGCCCACATGTCGATGTCGCCCTGGGTGTAGCCCACCACCGTGGGCTTGCCGGTGGTGCCCGAGGAGGCGTGCACGCGCACCACCTCGCTCATAGGCACGGCGAACATCCCGAAGGGATAGTTCTCGCGCAGGTCCTGCTTGGTGGTGAAGGGAAACTTCGCCAGGTCCGCCAGCTCGTTCAGGTCGTGGGGGTGGACGCCCGCCTCGTCGAACTTGCGCCGGTAGTGGGCCACGTTCTGGTAGGCGTGGTTGAGCGACCAGCGCAGCCGCTCGATCTGCAGCGCGACCAGTTCGTCGCGGCTGGCGGTTTCTATCGGGTCGAGATCTCCCCGCAGTGGCGCATCGAGTTTCACGGCGCTTCCCCCCTTCATCATATTTCGCTCTCGCGCGTATCCGGCTAAACGGTCCTTTTTACAACCGTTCGATGACAGTGGCAATGCCCTGCCCCACCCCGATGCACATGGTGCACAGGGCGTAGCGCCCGCCGCCGCGCTCCAGCTGGTGGAGCGCGGTGGTCAGCAGCCGCGCCCCGCTCATCCCCAGCGGGTGGCCCAGGGCGATGGCGCCGCCGTTGGGATTCACCTGCGCGGCGTCGTCCGGCAGCCCGAGCTCCCGCAGCACCGCCAGCGCCTGGGCCGCGAACGCCTCGTTCAGCTCGATGACGTCCATCTGCCCGATCTCCAGCCCCAGCCGCCGCAGCAGCCGCCGGCTGGCCGGCGCCGGGCCCACGCCCATGATGCGCGGCGCCACGCCCGCCGCGGCCATGCCCAGCACCCGCGCCCGCGGCGTCAGCCCATGGCGCTCCGCAGCGGCGGGGGAGGCCAGCAGCAGCGCGCAGGCGCCGTCGTTGACCCCCGAGGCGTTGCCCGCGGTCACCGTGCCCTCCGGCCTCACCACGCCCTTGAGCCGGGCGAGGGTCTCCAGCGTGGTCTCCGGGCGCGGGTGCTCGTCCTCCGCCACCACCCGCGGCTCGCCCCGGCGCTGGGGAATGGTCACCGGCACGATCTCCTCGGCCAGCACCCCCGCCTCCCGGGCCGCGGCCGTCCGCCGCTGGCTGCGCAGCGCGAAGGCGTCCTGGTCGGCGCGGGCGATGCCGAACTCCCCGGCCACGTTCTCGGCCGTCTCGGGCATGGAGTCCACCCCGTGGAGCTCGCGCATGAGCGGGTTCACGAAGCGCCAGCCGATGGTGGTGTCGTGGATCGCCGCCTGGCGCGAGAAGGCGCTCTCGGCCTTGCCCATCACGAACGGCGCCCGCGACATGCTCTCCACGCCCCCGGCGATGAGCAGGTCCGCCTCGCCGGCGCGGATGGCCCGCGCGGCGGAGCCCACCGCATCCATGCCCGAGCCGCACAGCCGGTTGATCGTGCTCCCCGGCACCTCCACCGGCAGCCCCGCCAGCAGCGCCGACATGCGCGCCACGTTGCGGTTGTCCTCGCCGGCCTGGTTGGCGCAGCCGAACAGCACATCCTCCACCGCCGACCAGTCCACCCCGGGGTTGCGCTCCATCAGCGCCCGGATCACCACCGCGCCCAGATCGTCGGGCCGCACGGCCGCGAGCGCGCCGCCGTAGCGGCCGATGGGCGTGCGGATGGCGTCGCAGATATAGGCCTCGGTCATCGCTCCTGTCCTCGGGCCGGGTTTCCCACCGGCCATCGTCATGTCCGTTCCGCGGCGCACCGGCGCGGGCGCCGCCGCGCCCCCCGCCCGTGGCCGGGCGTCAGGCCCCGGCCGTCTCCGGCGCGGTCCCGGCGCCGATCACCTCGCCGCGGATGCGGTAGGACTTGCCCCGGAACAGGGCCACCACCTCGCCGTTCTGGCGCGAGACGGTGATGTCGTAGACCCCGGTGCGGCCGCTGAGGGAGCGCTCCACCGCCTCGGCGGTGAGGATGTCGCCCAGGAACGCCGGGGCCAGGTACTCGATGCTGCAGCCGGAGGCGACGGTGGCCCGGTTGTAGGCGTTGCAGGCGTAGGCGAACAGGGTGTCGGCCAGGGCGAAGGTCATGCCGCCGTGGCAGATGCGGTGGCTGTTCACCATGTCCCTGCGCACCTCCATCCGGCCCATGGCGTAGCCCGGCCCCACCCGCTCGATGCCGATCCCGAGGGCCTGGGCGGTGTAGTCGTCGCGGTACATCGCCTCCCGGCACGCCTCGGCCAGCTGCTGGGCGTCATGCTGTTCCCTGATGTCACTGTTGTCCATGAAAGCTCCCCCTGCTCCAGACCTTGCGCCGCAGCAGCGGCGAGACCCGGTAGCGATCCAGTCCGTAGGTGGTCCCCAGGTGCTCCAGCACCCGCACCACCCAGTCCGCACCCAGGGCGTCGCACCACGCCAGCGGCCCGCGGGGATAGTTGACCCC
>JAQVKR010000165.1 GCA_028694565.1 Gammaproteobacteria bacterium
CCGGCGCCATGCTGCGCGCCGGCCTGGTGGACGAGCTGGTGGTCTACATGGCGCCGCTGCTGCTCGGCGACGGGGCGCGCGGCTTGTTCCACCTGCCGGGACTGGCTAGCATGGCCGACCGGGTCGGGCTGGAGATCACCGACCTGCGGGCGGTGGGCCGCGACTGGCGCATCAGCGCGCGGGTCGCCGTCCGCCCCGCCGCGGCGGAATCCTGACAGGGAGCGCGAGACGTATGTTCACAGGCATCATCGAGGCGGTGGGGCGCATCGCCGCCATGGAGCCGCGGGGGCGGGACTCCCGGGTGCGGGTGCAGACCGGCAAGCTCGATCTGGGCGACGTGCGCCTGGGCGACAGCATCGCCGTGAACGGCGTCTGCCTGACCGTGGTGGAGCTGCCGGGCGACGGCTTCTGGGCCGATGTCTCCGGAGAGACCCTGGCGCGCACCGCCTTCGCCGGCCTGGCGGTGGGGGGGCGGGTGAACCTGGAAAAGGCGCTCACGCCGACCACCCGCCTGGGCGGGCACCTGGTCAGCGGCCACGTGGACGGCGTGGGCCGGATCGTGGAGCGCAGCCCCGCCGGGCGCTCGGTGCGCTTCGTCATCGAGGCCCCCGCCGGGCTGGCGAAGTACATCGCCGAGAAGGGCTCCATCTGCGTCGACGGCATCAGCCTGACCGTCAACGGGGTGGACGGGGCGCGCTTCACCCTCAACATCGTTCCCCACACCCTGGAGGAGACCACCATGGCCGAGTTCCAGCCGGGCCGGGCGGTGAACCTCGAGGTGGACATCATCGCCCGCTACCTGGAGCGGCTGCTGCTGGGCGAGCGGGCCGCCGAGAGCGGGGCCGGGGGCGTCACAATGGAATTCCTCGCCCAGCACGGGTTCATGAAATAGCAATAGGCTGCGGCCGGACGGGAGCGGGAGACAGCGGGTCAATGGGGCTGAACAGCATCGAAGAGATCATCGAGGACATCCGGCAGGGCCGGATGGTCATCCTGATGGACGACGAGGATCGCGAGAACGAGGGCGACCTCATCATGGCCGCGGAGAAGGTGTCGCCCGACGACATCAACTTCATGGCCCGCTACGGCCGCGGCCTCATCTGCCTGACCCTGACCCGGGAGCGTTGCGAGCGGCTCAAGCTGCCGCTGATGGTGAGCAACACCGGCGATATCCACTCCACCAACTTCACCGTCTCCATCGAGGCGGCCCGGGGGGTGACCACCGGAATCTCCGCCGCCGACCGCGCCACCACGGTGCAGGCCGCGGTGGCGTCCGGGGCGGGGCCCGACGACATCGTCATGCCCGGCCACATCTTCCCGCTGATGGCCCAGCCCGGCGGGGTGCTGGCCCGCGCCGGCCACACCGAGGCGGGCTGCGATCTCACCCGCATGGCGGGCCTGGAGCCGGCGGCGGTGATCGTGGAGATCCTCAACGAGGACGGCACCATGGCGCGGCGCCCGGACCTGGAGACGTTCGCCCGCACCCACGGGCTGAAGATCGGTACCGTGGCCGAGCTGATTCAGTACCGGCTGCAGAACGAGAAGAGCGTGGAGCGGGTGGGCGAGTGCAACCTGCCCACCGAGTACGGCGAGTTCCGCCTGGTGAGCTACCTGGACGTGGTGGATCAGCAGATGCACCTGGCGCTGGTCTACGGCGAGGTGGATCCGGCCGCGCCCACCCTGGTGCGGGTGCACCTGCGCGACACCCTGACCGACGTGCTCGGCGGGCGGCGCCAGGATGCCCATCGTCCCTTCGCCGAGAGCCTGCGCCGCATCGCCGCGGCCGGCTCCGGGGTCGCGGTGCTGCTCCAGTACCCGGAGCCGCCCCAGGCCATGATCAAGCGCATCCGCAACTACGCCCTGGCCGACCGCGGCGTCAATCTGCCCTCGCCGGAGGATGACGGCAACCTGCGGGTCATCGGCACCGGCTCGCAGATCCTCGCCGATCTCGGCGTGCGCAGGATGCGGGTGCTCGGCACCCAGCGCAAGATGCCGGGGCTCTCCGGCTTCGGCCTCGAGGTGGTCGAGTACGTCTCCTGAGGCGGCTTGCGGGTAGAATCACTTTTTAATAGACAGGATTTACAGGATTGACGGGATTTGGTGATTCGCACCGTGCCAACGAACGGGAATCTTTAGCCCCGGCGGTGCCGGGTGCCGGTCGGACCGTTGCTTCACCATCCAGTTAACCCTGTAAATCCTGTCTATTTGGATCTTTTCAGACAGAACAGACCGATACCGAGAAGGGGTGGGACATGGCTGAGATCAAAACCGTGGAAGGTGGGCTGACGGTGAGCGGGGCGCGCTTCGCCATCGTGGTGAGCCGTTTCAACAGCTTCGTCGTCGAGAGCCTGCTGGCCGGAGCCCTGGACGCGCTGCGCCGGCACGGGGCCGAGGATGCGGGTATCGAGGTGGTGCGTGTGCCCGGCGCCTTCGAGATGCCGCTGGTGGCCCAGAAGCTGATGCAGGGCGGGAAGCATGACGCGGTCATCGCCCTCGGCGCGGTCATCCGCGGCGGCACGCCCCACTTCGACTACGTGGCTGGCGAGTGCACCAAGGGCCTGGCCCAGGCCTCCCTCTCCACCGGGGTGCCGGTGGCCTTCGGCGTGCTCACCACCGACACCATCGAGCAGGCCATCGAGCGGGCCGGCACCAAGGCCGGCAACAAGGGCGCCGAGGCGGCCATGACCGCCATCGAGATGGTGAACCTGATGCGCAGCCTGGATGCCTGAGACGATGAGCGCGAGCGGCGATCAGCCCCGGGCCCGCAACCGCCAGGCCCAGATAGCCGCGCGGCGCCGCGCGCGCCGGATGGCGCTGCAGGCGCTCTACCAGTGGCAGCTCAACCCCCAGGACGCGGTGGAGATCGAGCTCCAGTTCCGGGCCGAGCAGGAGATGGACAAGGTGGACGTGGACTACTTCCACCATCTCCTGCAGGGCGTGGTGGAGGAGCAGGACAGCCTGGACGGCTATATCGCGCCCTATCTGGACCGGCCGCTGGCGGAACTGGATCCGGTGGAGCGGGCGATCCTGCGCCTCGGCGCCTACGAACTGGCCCGGCGTCCGGAGGTTCCCTACGTGGTGGCCATCAACGAGGGGGTTGAGCTGGCCAAGACCTTCGGCGCCGAGCAGAGCCACCGCTACGTCAACGGCATTCTCGACAAGCTGGCGGCGCGCCTGCGCGGCGCGGAGGTGCGCGCCCGGGGCGGCTGAACGCCCGGGCGGCGGGTCGCACATGGCGCTGTCCGAGTTCGAGCTCATCGCCCGCTACTTCAGCCACGCCGGCACGCCGCGGGAGGACGTGGCGCTCGGGGTGGGGGACGACTGCGCCCTGCTGCGCCCCCCGGCCGGGCAGCTGCTGGCGCTGACCACCGACACGATGGTGGACGGCGTCCACTTTCCCCGCGCGACCCGCCCCGGGGACCTCGGCCACAAGGCCCTGGCGGTCAACCTGAGCGATCTCGCCGCCATGGGCGCCGAGCCCGCCTGGGTGACCCTCGCCCTGACCCTGCCCGCGGCGGACCCGGCATGGCTGGAAGCCTTCGCCGCCGGCTTCGCGGCCCTGGCCCGGGAGCACGGGGTGGCGCTGGTGGGGGGCGACACCACCCGCGGCCCCCTCGCCGTGACGGTCCAGGCCCACGGTTTCGTCCCGCCCGGGCAGGCCCTCACCCGCGGCGGCGCGTGCCCCGGCGATCTCGTCTACGTCACCGGCACCCTCGGTGACGCGGCCCTGGCCCTGCTCGCCCTGCGGGGGGAGATCCGGCTCCCCGGCCCGGATCTCGCCGCCGTGCGCGAGCGCCTCGATCGCCCCCGGCCGCGGGTGGGGGCGGGGCTGGCCCTGCGCGGCATCGCCAGCGCCTGCATCGACATCTCCGACGGCCTGGCGGCCGATCTCGGTCACATCCTGGAAGCCTCCGGCGCCGGGGCCACGCTGCGCCTGGAGCGGCTGCCCGTCTCCGCCGCGCTGGCGGCCCATCTGACGGCCGCGGGCGACTGGAGCCTGCCTCTGGGCGGCGGCGACGACTACGAGCTCTGCTTCACCGTGCCCGCCGCGCGCCAGGGGGAGGCGGAGCGGGCGCTGGCCGCCGCCGGCTGCCCGGCCGTCCGGGTGGGCCTGATCGAGGCCGCTCCCGGCCTGCGCTGCGTGACGCCGCAGGGCGACCGCGTGGACGCGGGCCGCGGCGGCTGGCAGCACTTCGGGGGCTGAGGCCATGGCCCGCCTTCCGCCGCCTCCGGCCCGCCAGGTCCTGCGCGACCCCCGCCTCCTGCTCGCCTTCGGCTTCGGCAGCGGGCTGGCGCCCTGGGCGCCGGGGACCTTCGGCACGGCGGTGGCGGTGCCCCTCTACCTGCTGATCGCGCCCCTGCCCACGGCGGCCTACCTGGCGCTGGCGGCGCTGGTCATCCTCGCCGGGCCGCACCTGTGCGGCCATGCCGCCCGCCGCCTCGGCGTCCACGACCATCCGGGCATCGTCTGGGACGAGATCGCCGGTTTCCTGGTCACCATGGCGGCCGCCCCGGCGGGCTGGCCGTGGGTGGCGGCGGGCTTCCTGCTGTTCCGCCTGTTCGATATCTGGAAGCCGTGGCCCATCCACCTGGCCGACCGGCACGTGCGGGGCGGGTTCGGCATCATGCTCGACGACCTCATCGCCGGGGCCTACGCCTGGCTCGCGCTGCAGGCCCTGCAGCGCCTGGTCCCGTGGTACGCCTGAAGCCGCGGTGACTCCCCATGCCGCGGCGGGTGGCGGCCTCAGAAGTCGTTCTCGTCGTGCAGCTCGAGCTCGCCCCGCCAGACCGCGATCACCATCACCGCCTCGTTCAGCCACGGGTGGAGCTCGGTCTCCAGGTCGGTGAACTCCGTGTCGGGGTCGAGAAAGACCAGTTCGCAGAGGCTGATGTCGTAGACGTCGTCGTGCCAGGTGATGCCGCCCTCGAGGTCGGCCGGGTTGTCCGGCTCCGTGCCGGTGAACCAGCGCGCCACGAAGCGGGGGGCGCCCAGGTGCGCCACGTGCCCCTCGTCCACGCTCTGGTACTGATCGAAGGGGGAGTGGCCCACCACCCACAGGGGTGTCTCGAAGGCGCGGTTGCCCTCGCGGGTGACCAGATCGGTGCTGTGCTGGAATTCGTACATGTTGGTGATGGGTGATGGGTGATGGGTGATGGGTGATGGGGTGATGGGGTGATTGTGCCGCGTTTCCCTTCGCCCGGCACCCGGCACCGCATCGCTCGGCGGAAAATCCCGTCTATTCCCTGCCCGATTCAGCCGAAGACGCCGTTCTGGACCAGGAACATGTACAGCCCGGTGCCCGCGCCGATGCTGAGCAGGGCGTTGCGGCGCCAGAGGTGCAGCCCCACCACGGCGGCGAGGGCCAGCGCCTCGGGCAGGCCATGGGGCGCCGCGGCCAGGGAAACGTCCTTGAGGCAGTAGAGCAGCAGCAGGGTCATCACCGCCGGCGGGAGCACCCGGCCCAGGTAGAGCAGGGTGGGGTGCTTGGCGCCGCGGGCGAAGAGCAGGAAGGGCAGGGCGCGGGTGAGCAGCGTCGCGCCCGCCATGACCAGTATGACGGCGATCAGGTAGAGCGTGGCGTCCATTGGCGGGTCTTTCCGTGGGCGACGAGGATGGCGGTGGACAGTGCGATGGAGAGCAGCAGCATGTGCTCCTGGCGGAACAGCACCAGGGCCAGGAAGCCGCTGCCCAGCGCCACCAGGAACGGCAGCAGGGCGCGGGTGGCCCGGTACTGCTCCAGCACCAGGACCGCGAACAGGGCGGTGAGGGTGAACTCGAGGCCGGCGGTGTCGAAGGCCACCGCCCGCCCGAGCAGCGCGCCCAGCGTGCAGCCGCTGACCCACCACAGCTGGTTCAGCCCCGTGACCCAGAGGTCGTAGCTCACCTGCGGCACCCCCTCCGGCGGCCGGGTGCCGGTGAGCAGGGAGTAGGTCTCGTCGGTGAGGCCGAACACGAGATAGAACTTGCGCCAGCCGCCGACCCGGAAGCGGGTCAGCAGCGACAGGCCGAAGAAGAGGTGGCGCGAGTTGAGCAGGAAGGTGGTGACCGCCACCTCCAGCAGGCCGGCATGGGCCGCCAGCAGCCCCACGGCGAGGAACTGGGCGGCGCCGGCGAAGACCAGCAGCCCCATGAGGGTGGCGAAGTACCAGGGGTGGCCGAGGCCGTCGAACAGCAGGCCGAAGGCGATGCCCAGCGGCACGTAGCCGAACAGGACCGGCAGGCTGGCGCGCAGCGCCGCCGCGGCCGGCGAGGAATGGGACACGGGCTTCCCTCCCGGGAGCGGAATTAAGGGGTCACAGGATAGGCGTGGTGCCGGGTCCGGGCAAGACGGTCTTTCACCAAGCGACCTCAACGCCAGGACGCCGG
>JAQVKR010000166.1 GCA_028694565.1 Gammaproteobacteria bacterium
GGCAGGGGCCGGGCAGGCCAGCACCAGCCCGTCGGCCGAGTAGGCCGCGCCCCCGGCTTCCAGCCGCCAGCCCGCTCCGGTGCGGGCCAGCGCGGTCACCGGGCTGCCCGTGCGGACGCGCTCCCCAGCAGCCCCGCGAGATGGTCGATGAAGCTGCCCACCCCGCCCCGGAAGCTCATCAGCACCCCGCCCGGGCCCGCTTCCCGGCGACGCTTGGCCAGCATGCCGCGGAACAGGCCGCCATGTTCCCGCTCCAGGGCCGCCACGGCGGGAAAAGCCGCCTGCAGCGACAGGTCCGCCGGCGTCGAGGCGTAGATGCCGGCGGTCATGGCATCGAGGAAGGTGTCGGTGAACGCCCGCCCCAGGCGCCGGTAGCCGAAGGACTGCAGGGTCTCCTCGCCGCCGGCGCGCCGGGGCGGGATGAAGACCTCCGCGAGCACCCGCAGCTTGGCCGGGAGGGTGAGCAGGCGGCTGCCGAGAAAGGCCGGCGGACTCTCGGGCAGCCGGTGCAGGGCGCCGTTGAAAATGAAGCGCCGGCGCGCCGCGTCGCTGCTGCGCAGCAGCAGGTGCTCGGCGCCGGCCGCCTGCACCAGCGCCAGGGTATGGGGCTTGCTGGTCAGGAAGCCGTTGCCGCCGGCCTCGAACCGGAACCCCTCCCGCTCCACCGTGCGCATGGTCCCGCCGGGATGGGGGGCGCGCTCGAACAGCGTGATTTCCGCGGCGGGAAGCAGCCGGGCCAGGTGGAAGGCGGTGGCCAGGCCGCTGATGCCGCCGCCGACGATGGCGATCTTCATGGGGTCACTCTTCCCGTGCCGAAACGGGCCGCCGGGCGCGCTTGGTGTCGCCGCGCTGGCGCTTCTCCTGCAGGCGGCGCTCCTTCGCGGCCCGGCCCGGCCGGGTGGGGCGGCGCTTGGGCGGCGGCGGCGCGGCCGCCTCGCGCAGCAGCGCCAGCAGCCGCTCCAGGGCGTCGGTGCGGTTGCGCTCCTGGCTGCGGTAGCGCTGGGCGGTGATGACCACCACCCCCTCGGCGGTCATGCGCCGGCCGGCGAGCCGGCGCAGGCGCGCCCGGACCGGTTCGGGCAGGGCCGCGCAGCGGGCGGCGTCGAAGCGCAGCTGCACCGCCGTGGCGACCTTGTTAACATTCTGCCCGCCGGGACCCGAGGCGCGGATGAAGCTCTCCTCGATCTCGTTCTCGTCGATGGCCAGGGTGGGGGTCACGGATATCATGCCGCCAGTGTACCGCCATTGCCGGCGCCCCTCGACCGGTGACATGCCAGGAGACAGCCCCGATGGGCAAGCACAAGACCCCCGTCACGCCCGCGGTGCACGTTCTGCGCGCCGCCGGGGTGGAGTTCGACAATCACCCCTACCGTTACGTTGCACACGGCGGCACCGTCCAGTGCGCGCGCGAGCTCGGGGTGGAGGAGCACGCGGTGGTGAAGACGCTGATCATGGAGGACGACCGGCGGCAGCCGCTGGTGGTGCTGATGCACGGCGATCGCGAGGTATCCACCAAGGCCCTGGCCCGAACCATCGGGGCGAAGACGGTCAGGCCCTGCGCCCCCGCGGTGGCCGACCGCCACAGCGGCTACCAGGTGGGCGGCACCTCCCCCTTCGGCACGCGCCACCCCATGCCGGTGTACATGGAAGCCACCATCCTCGGCCTTCCCCGCATCTGGATCAACGGCGGCAGTCGCGGCTATCTTGTCTCCATGGAGCCCGGGGAAGCCGCGCGCGTGCTGGCGGCGGTCCTCGTCGACGTGGCTCAGCCCGAATAGCGGACCGCTTTCCAGGAACCCGGCATCCGACACCCATGCACCTGCTCGTCATCGAGGACAACCCGGACCTGGTCGCCAACCTGGTGGATTACCTGGAAGGCCGCGGCCACACGGTGGACGTGGCCTTCGATGGCTGGGCCGGCCTGCAGCGCGCCATGGACGAGCCCTTCGATGCGCTGGTGCTGGACCTGATGCTGCCGGGCCTCGACGGGGTGGAGGTCTGCCGCCGGCTGCGCGGGGCCGGCCGCGGCCTGCCGGTGCTGATGCTCACCGCGCGGGACACGCTGCAGGACAAGCTGGAGGGGTTCGCTGGCGGCGCCGACGACTACCTGGTCAAGCCTTTCGCGCTGCAGGAGCTGGAAGTCCGCCTCGCCGCGCTGGTGAGACGGTCGCGGGGCGGCGTCTCCTCCCCGGTGCTCCGGGTGGCGGACCTGGAGCTGGATCCGGAGAGCCGGCGGGTGCGCCGCGGTGGGCGCATCCTGGAGCTGCCGCCCATCTCCCTGCGCATTCTCGAGCTGCTGCTGCGGGAATCGCCGCGGGTGGTGGGCCGGGCCCAGATCGAACGCGTGGTGTGGGGCGATTCGCCGCCCGACAGCGACTCCCTGCGCGCGCATATGCACCTGCTGCGCGCCGCCATCGACCATCCGTTCACGCGGCCCCTGCTGCGCACCGTGCGCGGGGTGGGCTACCAGCTGGCCGATCCGGATGAGATTTCGCCGTAGCCTCCGGGCCAGGGTGGTGCTGGCCTTCGCCCTGTTCGGGGCGGGCCTCAGCCTGCTGCTCATGGCCGGTCTCTTCGTGGCGGTGCACGACCTGGAGCGGCGCCTGGTCGACGAGGCGCTGACTGCGGAGCTGGAAGACTACATCAGCCGGCGCGATCGCAACCCCCACTCGCCGCCTCCCGACACCACCACGGTGCGCGGCTTCGTGGAGCCGAGCGAGCGGTTCAGCCGCGACATCCCGGCGGCGGTCCGCTCCCTCCCGGAGGGCCGGCACGCCCTGGTGCTGGAGGAGCGGCCCTACCTGGTGGCCGTGGCCGAGCATCATGGCAGCCGTTTCTGGCTCCTCTACGACGAAAGCCAGGTACTGCGCCGGGAGCGGCAGATCATCCTCATCCTGGTGGGCGCGGCCCTGCTGATGACCCTGCTCTCCGCCGCGGGAGGGCTATGGCTGGCGGGGCGGGTGATCGCCCCGGTCAGCCAGCTGTCCGGCCGGGTGCGAACGCTCGGACCGGGCGACCTGCCCGCGGCGCTGGGGCAGGACTACCCCCGGGACGAGGTCGGCGAGCTGGCGCGGGCCTTCGAGCGCTTCCAGCGCCGCCTGCAGGCGTTCATCCGGCGGGAACGCGCCTTCACCGCCGACATCAGCCACGAGCTCCGCACCCCCCTGGCGGTCATCACGGGCGCCGCCGAGGTCCTGCTCGCCGATCCGGCGCTCGAATCCCGGGCCCGGACCCGGGTGGAGCGCATCGCCCGCGCCGTGGATGAGATGGGAGAGCTCACCAGCGCGCTGCTCGTGCTGGCCCGCGAGGAGGCCGGGGAGACCGTCACCACCGCCCAGTGCGACGTGGACAGCCTGATTCACGAGATCGTGGACAAGCATCGCCACCTGCTGCGGGACAAGCCGGTGACGGTGGAGATCGGCGCGGATGACTCCCCCTGCGTGGCGGCGGAGCGCACCCTGCTGGCGGTGGTGCTGGGCAACCTCGTCCGCAACGCCTTCACCTACACCCGCGCCGGCCGGATCACCATCCATCTGGACCGGAGCGGGGTCGTGGTGGAGGATACCGGCCCCGGCCTGCCGCCGGAGCTGGGGGAGCGGATCCTGGAGCCCCATGTCTCGGGTCCCGGAAGCGCCGGGTCCGGCATCGGGCTGTCGCTCGTGCGCCGGATCTGCGATCGCTACGGCTGGAGGCTGGAGCTGGCCAGCCGGTCGGGGGAGGGCACCCGCGCCCGGCTCCGCTTCGGTTCGTGAAGCTTTCCGTCTTGACCATTCATTGACATTCGCTTGACCTCGCCTTCACCCGCCGGGCGTTAGCATTCCGGAAGCCACGCAGGATGCCAGCCCGGCGTCCGCGCGTTCCCGGAATCATGCGAGGAGGGCGTCATGTCCCAGTCCCAGTCCGAATTCATGCCGCGCCGGCCCGTGACCGACGCTGGCACCTGGCAGCCGCGGCGCCGGGTATTCCTCACCCCTTCTCTGGGCATCGCCCTGCTCAGCCTGGCGCTGGTATTGGCGCCCGAGTTCAATGGCGCGCCCGGCTGGGTGCACCATGTCACGCCCATCTGGGGCCTCATCGGCGCCCTGCTGGCCGGAATGCTCGGGCGGGTGCGCCTGCGGCGCGAGGTGGCCCTGAACCACCCCGGCCTGGCCGGCATCGCCGGCGGTCTCGCCGCCCTGGCGCTGATGGCCGGCGTGGCGGAGTGGCCCGGCGGACTGTAACCCCCGCAAACCGCACCTTCGAACCCAGCTGATTCGGGCCGCCGCACCCGTTGCCGCGGCGCAAGGAGTCTATTGAACTTGTCAGTCACAACGGAACACTGGTCGGCGAACAAGCGACGCGCCGGAAAGGGGAGCCTGCCGGCCTGGCTCATGCGCGTGATGCCCTTCATGCGCTGGCGCCACCGGATCACCCGGGATACCCTGCGCGATGATTTCATCGCCGGTCTCACCGGCGCCATCGTGGTGCTGCCCCAGGGCGTGGCCTTCGCCACGATTGCCGGGATGCCCCCGGAGTACGGCCTCTACGCCGGCATGATCCCGGCCATCGTCGCGGCGCTGTTCGGCTCCTCCTGGCACCTCGTTTCCGGCCCGACCACCGCGGCCTCCATCGTGCTGTTCTCGTCGCTGAGCGTATTCGCCGAGCCCGGCACCGCGCAGTACGTCGGCCTGGCGCTGACCCTCACGGTCATGGTGGGCGTCATCCAGCTGGTGATGGGGCTGGCCCGGCTGGGCACGCTGGTCAACTTCATCTCCCACTCGGTGGTGATCGGCTTCACCGCCGGCGCGGCGCTGCTCATCGCCAGCAACCAGTTCAAGCACTTCTTCGGCATCGAGATTCCCCGTGGCGGCCATTTCCACGACACCATCCTGTCCCTGTTCAGCCAGTTGGGGGACATCAACGTCTACGTGACCGTGGTGGGGCTGGTGACGCTGCTCACCGGCATCGCCGCCCGCCGCTTCCTGCCCCGGCTGCCGTACATGATCATCGCCATGGTGGCCGGCAGCCTGGCGGCGCTGGGGCTGAACGCCGCCTTCGGCGAGTCGGTGACGGCCATCCGCACCGTGGGCGCGCTGCCCGCGGCGCTGCCCCCCCTGTCGATGCCCGACTTCTCCCTGCACACCCTGCGCGAGCTGGCCCCGGCGGCGCTGGCCGTGACCCTCTTCGCCCTGACCGAGGCGGTCTCCATCGCCCGCTCGCTCGCCATCCGCGCCGGACAGCACATCGACGGCAACCAGGAGTTCATCGGCCAGGGCCTGTCCAACATCGCCGGCAGCTTCTTCTCCGGCTATGTCGCCTCCGGCTCCTTCAACCGCAGCGGCCTCAACTACGAGGCCGGGGCGAAGACCCCGATAGCGGCCATCTTCGGCGGCAGCCTGCTGATGGTCATTGTGCTGTTCGTGGCGCCCTACGCCGCCTACCTGCCCAACGCGGCGATGGCCGGCATCCTGTTCCTGGTGGCCTGGGGCCTCATCGACTTCCACCACATCCGCAACATCATCGCCACCAGCCGCTCGGAAACGGCCGTGCTGGCGAGCACCTTCTTCGGCACCCTGTTCCTGGAGCTGGAGTTCGCCATCTTCCTCGGCGTCATCCTGTCGCTGGTGCTGTACCTGAACCGCACCTCGCGGCCGCGGGTCATCTCCCGGGTGCCCGATCCGAAGGTGCCGGGACGGCATTTCACCACCGATCCGGCCCTGCCCGAGTGCCCCCAGCTCAAGATCGTGCGCATCGACGGCTCCCTGTTCTTCGGCGCGGTCAGCCACATCCGCGAGTCCTTCAGCCTGTTCCAGGCCCGCCAGCCCGAGCAGAAGCACCTCGCCATCATCACCTCGGGCATCAACTTCATCGACGTGGCCGGCGCCGAGCTCCTCGTGCAGGAGGCCGGCTCCCGCCGCCTCAATGGCGGCGGCCTCTACCTGGTGGGCGCCAAGGACGGGGTGTGCAAGCCGCTGGAGAACGGAGGCTATCTGAACGAGATCGGCCGGGATCGCGTCTTCGCCTCCAAGTCCGAGGCCATCGGCAGAATCTTCGCGCAGCTCGATGCCGACGTGTGCCGCGACTGCACCCGGCGCATCTTCTCCGAATGCCAGGCGCTTCCCCCGCCCGCTGCAGAGAGCTGACCGATACACCGTTTGTACCCCGCCGGGCGCGCATGGAACGGACGCCCGGCGTTTTTTTTTACCGGTCCGGCCGGCCCGGCTCGCACACCCGGATCACCGCGTCCGCGCCGGACCAGCCCGCCAGTTCCCCGCGCCAGGTCAGCTCGACGC
>JAQVKR010000167.1 GCA_028694565.1 Gammaproteobacteria bacterium
GGTGGTCGAGGAGCTGAACCGCTATCGCGCCGCCCCGGTGCGGCTGGGAGATCCCGCCCTCGCCGGGCTGCGGGTCAGCGGAAGGTTCTCCATCGGGGATTCGGACGGGCTGCTGCGGACCCTGGAGGCGGTCCTGCCGCTGACGGTCGTCCGGCGCGCCGACGGCTCCGTGGCGCTGCTCGCGCGGTCATCGCCCGGCGGCGGCGGCGGAACGTGAAACCGGGCGCCCGGCGGGAGTAACATACGCCTTTTCGCACCAGGGAGTTTCCCATGAAGACCTGCTGGGCCCAGTACCTGCTCTGGGGCGCCATCGCCGCCCTGGGGCTCCTGAGCATCCTCGCCACCGCAGGCTGCGGGCAGAAGGGCGATCTCTACCTGCCCGACCGGGAGCCGCCCGCCCAGTCGCAGCCCGCCGACCGCTGAGCGATGGACCACTTCCACTACCGGGACGGCGAACTGCTCGCCGAGGAGGTGCCGCTGGCGGCCATCGCCGCCGAGCACGGCACGCCCCTCTACGTCTACTCCCGCGCCACCCTGGAGCGTCACTGGCACGCCTTCGACCGGGCCCTGGAGGGCCATCCGCACCGCATCTGCTACGCGGTGAAGGCCAACGGCAACCTGGGCGTGCTCAGCGTGCTGGCCCGGCTCGGCTCCGGCTTCGACATCGTCTCGGTGGGCGAGCTGGAGCGGGTGCTGGCCGCGGGCGGCGACCCGGCGAAGGTGGTCTTCTCCGGCGTCGGCAAGCGCGAGGAGGAGATGCGCCGGGCCCTGGAGGTGGGCATCCACTGCTTCAACGTGGAGTCGGAGGCGGAGCTGGAACGGCTCGACCGGGTGGCCGGCGAGCTCGGCACCCGGGCCCGGATCTCCCTGCGGGTGAATCCGGACGTGGACGCCCGCACCCACCCCTACATCTCCACCGGGCTGAAGGAGAACAAGTTCGGCATCAGCATGGAGCGGGCCCCGGAGGCCTATGCCCGCGCCGCCGACCTGGCCCACCTCGAAGTGGTGGGCGTGGACTGCCATATCGGCTCCCAGCTCACCGACGTGACGCCGTTCGTGGATGCCCTGGAGCGGGTCATCGGCCTGGTGGACCGGCTCAAGTCCGACGGCATCCGGCTGCGCCACCTGGACATGGGCGGCGGGCTCGGCGTGCGCTACCGGGACGAGACGCCGCCGGAGCCCATCGTGCACGCCGCGGCCCTGCGCAACCTGCTGGAGGACCGTGCGCACCGGGATCTCGAGATCATCATCGAGCCGGGCCGCGCCATCGTCGCCAACGCCGGGGTGCTGCTGACCCGGGTGGAGTACCTCAAGCACACCGACCACAAGAACTTCGCCATCGTGGACGCGGCCATGAACGACCTGCTGCGCCCCTCGCTCTACGGCGCCTGGCAGGCGATCCTGCCCCTCAGGCCCCGCACCGACCTGCCGCTCACCCTCTACGACGTGGTGGGCCCGGTGTGCGAAACGGGCGACTTCCTGGGCAAGGAGCGGGAGCTGGCGCTCGCGGAGGGCGATCTGCTGGCGGTGCGCTCGGCCGGCGCCTACGGCTTCACCATGAGCTCCAACTACAACGCCCGCCCCCGCGCCGCGGAGGTGCTGGTGGACGGCGCCGCGACCCACCTGGTGCGGCGGCGCGAGCGCGTCGAGGAGCTCTTCGCCGGCGAATCGCTGCCGCCGGCCTGAGCGTGCCCGGTCAGGCCGGGGGACGAAGGGCGGCGCGGCCTGCCGGACCCTAGCGCCAGGCGGGGGTGCGCTCCAGGCGGATGACCACCCCGTCGTGGCCGAAGATGATGCGGGTGAGCCAGTCGCCCGAGTAGCTGCCGTCCGGGATGTAGTACCAGGTGCGGCGATCCACGCCCCAGGGACCGCCGCTGGCGCTGACCCAGTCCGGCGGCCCCACCCGCATCAGGATCTCCGCCTCGTCCATGCCCTCGCGGAGCAGGCGGTACTCGCCGAAGGGTATGGCCCCCGCCGGCGCCAGCGCCGGCAGGCCCAGCAGGATGGCGGCCAGCGCCGCCCGCAGGCAACCGTTCACGTTCACCCCCCGGGACGAAGCCCGATGGCCTATCCGGCGGAACCGTCCGCGGCCCGGCGCGCGGGCGCGCCCGATCGGTCGGCGGCTCCCTATCCGGTTTGATGCCGCCGCCGCCGCGAAGTTTAATGTGCCGCACCCGCCGACGCCCGCCGCAGGGGCCCACGGCGCTGGCGGGGAGACTCCCCCGGGAGCGGGCTTTGCATTGGCCGGCGCTGCCGGTAATCTTGGCCGATGACAGTGAAATTCACCAAGATGCACGGCCTCGGCAACGACTTCGTGGTCATCGACGCCGTCACCCAGCGGGTCCGGATGAGCCCGGAGCTGGCGCGGCAGCTGGCCGATCGCCACTTCGGCGTCGGCTGCGACCAGGTGCTGGTGGTGGAGCCGCCCCACAGCCCGGAAACCGATTTCTGTTACCGTATCTTCAATGCCGACGGCAGCGAAGTGGAGCAGTGCGGCAACGGCGCGCGCTGTTTCGCCCGCTTCGTCCGCGACCACGGCCTGACCATGAAGCGGCGCATCAGCGTGGAGACCCGGGGTGGGGCGATCACCCTGCGGGTGGAGCCCGACGGCCAGGTGACGGTGAACATGGGCCGGCCGCGGTTCGAACCCGCCGCCCTGCCCTTCCAGGCCGACCACGCCCGGAAGCGCTATACGCTGGAGCTGGAGGACGGGCCGGTCAGCTTCGCCGCGGTGTCCATGGGCAATCCCCACGCGGTCATCCGCGTCGACAGCGTGGACAGCGCCCCGGTGGCGCGGCTCGGGCCCGCCCTGCAGGCCCACCCGGCCTTCCCGAAGAGCGTCAACGTGGGATTCATGGAGGTGGTGCGCCGGGATCACATCCGCCTGCGGGTCTTCGAGCGGGGCGCGGGCGAAACGCTGGCCTGCGGCACCGGCGCCTGCGCCGCGGTGGCGGCCGGCCGCCAGCTGGGCTGGCTGGCGGAGCGGGTGCGGGTGGACCTCCCGGGCGGGCGGCTGAGCATCCGCTGGCAGGGCGGGCGCAAGCACCCCGTCTGGATGACCGGACCCGCGACCCGGGTCTTCGAGGGACAACTGGAGCTATGAGCAAGAACAAACCGGCGGCCAGCGACCAGGCCGGCTGCGACGAGAAGGGGGTCGCGGCCTACCTGCGCGCCCACCCCGACTTCTTCACCTACCACAGCGATCTCCTGGCCGAGATCAACGTTCCCCACGTGACCGGCAGCGCGGTCTCCCTGGTGGAGCGCCAGGTGACCATCCTGCGCGATCAGAACCGCCAGCTGCGCCGGCGCATCATGGAGATGGTGGAGGCGGCGCGGGAGAACGATCGCCTGCTGGAGCGGCTGCAGCGCTTCACCCTCGGGCTGATGGAGCTGGAGCGCCTGGAGGATCTGCCCGTCCGGGTCCTGCGCGATCTGCGCGAGGAGTTCGATGCCGACCGGGCGGTCCTGCGCCTGTTCCTGGAACCGGCCCCGGGCGGCGAGGCCCCGGAGTTCACCCGGCGGGAGGCGGCCGAGCCGGCGCTGGGGAACGTCCTGCGCTCCGGCAAGCCGGTCTGCGGGCGGCCCAAGCCCTCCCAGCTCCTCTACCTGTTCGGCGAACAGGCCGATCTCATCTGCTCCGCCGCCCTCATCCCCCTGGGCGGGCACGGCGAGACCGGGATCCTGGCGGTGGGCAGCTACGACGAACAGCGCTTCCACCCGGAGATGGGCAAGCTGTTCCTCGGCCACATCGGCGCGGCGGTGGCGGCGGCGGCCGAGCGGCTGGCGGCACGGAGCGGCTGATGCCCTCCTCCCTGGACGCGGACATCGAACGCTACCTCGGGCACCTGCGCGACGAGCGCAACCTCTCTCCCCACACACGCGCCGGCTACGGCCGGGATCTGCGCGCCGCCGCCGCCTTCTTCGCCGCGCGCGGCGCCGGCGCCTGGACCCGGCTCAGCGTCCACGACGTCCGCGCCCTGGTGGCGGAGCGCCACCGCGCCGGGCTCTCCGGGCGCAGCCTGCAGCGGCTGCTGGCGGCCCTGCGGGCCCTCTACAACTGGCTGGCCCGCGAGGGCCGCGCGCCGCAGAATCCCGCCCTCGGGGTGCGCGCCCCCAAGGTCCGGCGCCGGCTGCCCGAGACCCTCGACGTGGACCAGGCCGCCCGCCTGCTCGACTTCGACGGCGGGGATCCCCTCGCGGTGCGCTACCGGGCGCTGCTGGAGCTGCTCTACTCCTCCGGCCTGCGCCTGGCCGAGGTGACGGGCCTCGATCTCCAGGATCTGGACCTGCGCGACGGCACCGTCAGGGTGATCGGCAAGGGGCGCAAGACCCGCGTGGTGCCGGTGGGGCGGCTGGCGCGGGAGGCCCTGGGCGCCTGGCTGCGGCTCCGGGCCGGGCTCGCCGCCGCGGGGGAGACCGCCGTGTTCACCGGCCGCGGCGGCCGCCGCCTCGGCCCGCGGGCGGTGCAGCAGCGGGTGCGCCGCCGGGCCCTGCGGCAGGGGCTGGAAGTTCCCCTGCACCCGCATATGCTGCGCCACTCCTTCGCCAGCCACCTGCTGGAGTCGAGCGGCGATCTGCGCGCCGTGCAGGAGCTGCTCGGCCACGCCGACATCGGCACCACCCAGATCTACACCCATCTCGACTTCCAGCACCTCGCCCGCGTCTACGACCAGGCCCATCCGCGGGCGCGGCGCAAGAAAAGCCACGAATAACGCCGATTGACCGCCGATCGACGTTGATTTTCTTCATTTTGATTGCGACGGACTCGCCGTCCGCGGGGGATGGCGGCCCCGGCTGCGCATGCCGGCCTTGCCGGGGATAAACGATTCAGCGCAAATCAACGTCAATCGGCGGCGAATTCAGCCGCTTTTCCAACGCCGGTTCACAGCAGCGGGGCGAGGGCGGGCCAGACGTTCTCCAGCAGGCGGGGCTGGGCCTCGGCGGTGGGGTGGATGCCGTCCTCCTGCATCAGCCCGTCGTCGCCGCCGACACCGTCGAGCAAGCGGGGCACCAGCGGCACGCCGCGGCTCCGGGCCACCTCCCGGAACACGGCGGCGAAGGCGTCGATGTAGGCCGGACCGTAGTTGGGCGGCAGGCGCACCCCCACCAGCAGCACCCGGGCATCCCGCTCCCCGGCCAGGTCCACCATCGCCTCCAGGTTGGCGCGCATCTCCTCCGGGGAGATGCCGCGCAGCCCGTCGTTGCCGCCCAGCTCGATCACCACCAGGGCCGGCCGCCAGCGGTCCAGCAATTCCGGCAGCCGGGCCCGGCCGCCGCGGGTGGTGTCGCCGCTGATGCTCGCGTTCACCACCCGCCACGGCCGGCCGTCGCCGCTGAGCCGCCGCTCCAGCCGCGCCACCCAGCCCCGGGCGGGATCGATGCCGTAGCCGGCGCTGAGGCTGTCACCCAGCACCAGCAGCGCCGGGGCGGAGGAGTCGGCCGCGGCCGGCAGCCCCCAGGCGCCCAGGGCGAGCAGCAGGATGGCCAGGCCGTGGTGCAGTCGGGGCATGGGCAGGGTTCTCGGGCTGTCGGTGGTCGGGGTCCCCGCCGCGTCGCACCGGGCGCCGTGACGGCGGCACGGCCCGGCGGGATTAAGACGGGCTTAAGCCGTTCCCGTTAGGGTGATCGCCAATGTCGATAGCGGTGAGGCTACACTATGGAACACGGACAGCGTAAGGCGCCGTCCGTTCCCCTGCCGGCCACGGAACCGGCCCGGGAGGCGCGTGCGGGAGAGGCATCGATGCGGCTGCTGCTGGTGGAGGACGACTCGCTGCTGGGCGACGGCATTCGCGCCGGCCTCGAACAGGGCGGGAACACGGTGGACTGGGTCCGTGACGGCGTGGCCGCCGACCTGGCCCTGCGCGGCGGCGCCTATGACGCCGCCATCCTCGACCTGAACCTGCCGCGGCGCGACGGCCTGCGGGTGCTGCGCGATCTCCGCGGCCGCGGCGACGAGGTCCCGGTGCTGATCCTCACCGCCCGCGACACCGTCTCCGACCGCGTGACGGGGCTCGACACGGGCGCCGACGACTACCTGGTGAAACCCTTCGATCTGGACGAGCTGTCCGCCCGCCTGCGGGCCCTGGTGCGCCGGCGCGCCGGCCGCGCCACGCCCCTGCTGACCCACGGCAGCCTGGTGCTGGATCCCGCCGCGCGGACCGTCACTGCGGCGGGCCAGGCGGTGGATCTGGCCCCGAAGGAGTTCGCCATCCTGCTCCCCCTGCTGGAGAACGCCGGGCG
>JAQVKR010000168.1 GCA_028694565.1 Gammaproteobacteria bacterium
GCTGCTGGACTACGGCGGCGTAATCGCGGACGAGGGGTTTCAGAACGGCCTGAGGGCCCTGTCCCGTGAGCAGTGGCTGGACGAGGGCGCCACGCTGCAGGTCGCCAAGCAGGCCGTGTATGACTCCGGCTTCATCCTCGGCTGGGGAACCGAGGAGGACCTGTGGCGGATGATGCGCGACGGTGCCGGACTGACGGGCAGCGACACGGAACTCACCCGGCGCGTTCTCGACGGGTTCGTGCTGCGTCCCTGGATGCTGGAGCGGGTCCGCCAGCTGCGCGCCCGGGGCTGCCTTACCGTGATTCTCAGCGACCAGTCCCACTGGCTCGACTGGCTCGACCAAAGGGACCACTTCTTTCAGTACTTCGATCACGTGTTCAACAGCTGTCACATGGGAAAGGGCAAGCGCGATCCCGCGCTTTTTCCTGAAATCGCCCGACTGCTCGCGCTGTCACCCGGCGAGATTCTCTTTGTCGACGACATGCAAAGCAACGTGACGCGGGCGCAATCGGCGGGGTGGCAGGCCATTCACTATCGGGACCAGGCCGGCTTCCTGGAGGAGATGGAGCGTCGCTTGGCGTAGGCCCGGGATCGGACGCGGCGGCGCCGGCCGTGGCGAGGCTGGCGGAGAGGGAGGGATTCGAACCCCCGGACCCTTGCGGGTCAACGGTTTTCAAGACCGCCGCTTTCGACCGCTCAGCCACCTCTCCGTGAGGCTGGGGAGGATAACCCAAAGGCCCGTGCGGGCAAAGCCCGCCCACGCCCGCACCGGGGTTGAACGGCCGCCCGCCTCGGGTATCATGCAGTGAACTTCATTCCCGGCCGACAGTCTCACGCATAGGGAAAATAACTAACCCAGGAGGAAGTACCCGACATGTACACGAATCGCGAAGTGGCAGCCGTCCGGTCTACGGATTCGGTGTTTGCGACCAACCGGGTCATTCGCAACACCTACATGCTGCTGTCCATGACGCTGCTGTTCAGCGCCCTGACCGCGGGCATCTCCATGGTCTTCAACCTGCCCCATCCGGGCATGATCCTGACCCTGGTGGGCTATTTCGGCCTGCTGTTCCTGACCACCAAGTTCCGCAACAGCGGCCTGGGCGTGGTGTTCGTGTTCGCCCTCACCGGCTTCATGGGCCTGACCCTCGGCCCCATCCTCAGCGCCTACCTGAGCCTGCCCAACGGCGCCCAGCTGGTGATGACCGCGCTCGGCGGCACCGGCATCATCTTCATCGGCCTGTCCGCCTACGCCCTGACCACCCGCAAGGACTTCAGCTTCATGGCGGGGTTCCTGATGAGCGGCATCCTGGTGGCGTTCCTGGCGGGGATCGGCGCGGCCATCTTCAACATCCCGGCCCTGGCGCTGGGGGTCTCGGCGATGTTCGTGCTGCTGATGTCGGCGCTCATCCTGTTCGAGACCAGCAATATCATCCACGGGGGCGAGACCAACTACATCATGGCCACCGTCTCCCTCTACGTGGCCATCTACAACCTGTTCCTGAGCCTGCTGCACCTGCTCGGCGCCTTCAGCGGCGACGACTGAGTCGGCGGGAGCCCCATAAAAAAACCCCGGCCATGCGGCCGGGGTTTTTTTATGCGCCCCGGGGAGGCGGCGGGCCTCACGCCAGCTGATCGTTGAAGGACTTGCGCATGAGCTTGAAGGCCTCGGGCGCCTCGATCTCGGCGACCTGCTCGCGGATCCACTTGTCGCTCTCCTCGCCCACCGCCTCGGCGACCCGGTCGGCCAGATAGCGGTTGAAGCTGTAGCCGGGGCCGTCCTCGCCGTAGGTGAGGCCGGCGTAGTCGGCGGAGCGCTGGTTGACCAGATCGATGAACAGGCTCTTGTAGTCGCCGGGTCCGGCAAGGTCGGTGATGTTCTCCTCGACGATCTCGGCGAAGCGCAGCGCCATGCGGGTGATGAGGCGCTGGCGATCCTCCTCCTCCATCAGGCCGTAGGCGGTCCGGTCGGCGGCCTGCAGCTGGTAGGCCAGGAACTCCATCACGATGCCGAAGCGTTGACGGTTCTCGGTGATGGGGAAGTTTTCCGCTTCCAGGTGTTCCAGCCGGTTCATGGCGATTTTCCAGCCGTTGAAGGCCAGCACGCTGGCGATCTCCTCCGGCGACTTGGGCTGATCGCTCTTGTACCATTTGCTCTTGATGCGCACGCTCGATTCCCTCTACCCAGGAACACCGGCGGAACCGCTTCGTCCGCCGGCTAGTCTTAGTGGAGGGCGTATGCTAACTTTTTTTAAATCCAGAGTAAAACGCTCAGAAATAAACGGCTCTACGGAGTGCGACCATGCGGAATTTCGACCGGCTGGTGGAGACGGTGCAGCGGAACTGCCATGTCTCCGATGCGCGCTATGCAGGCAACTACTCCATGTGCACCTTCCTGTTGAAGATGCGCGAGTACTACCGCTGGGAACGGGGATTCTCCCCCGGGGTCAGCCTGCCCCACGAGGAGGTCGGCGAATGGCTGCAGGCGCGGGAGCGCCTGTGGCAGGAGATCGAGAATGAGGGCTTCGGTCCGGTGGCCATCGACGGCCACCATCTGGATCCCTTCGACAGCCACGGCATCAACCAGCTGCTCGCGCCCGAAAGCCTGGTCTACAGCGGCGGCTACGGACGTTTCTCCAAGCCGTTGTTCTTCCTCGCCTGCCTGCGGAGCGAGGAGACGATCCGCGGGTTCCGGGTGCTGGTCACCGACAACGAGTATGCCCGCGATCTCTCCGCGCCCCCCGCGATGACCCAGGGCCGGACCATCTACGTTCGCCGTGCCGCCGTGCGGCAGATGATCTGGGAGTCCTACGAATCCTGGCGCTGGCGCCGCAAGGACGGTGCGCTGGAGCGTGCCCTGGCGGAATACGGCTTCGAGGAGGATGCCGAGGCGGCCCTGGAGCGGATGACCGACGCGGTCCTGGCGCTGGTGAAGGAGCACGAGGTGGGCGAGGCGCTCGCCGGGGAACTGCTGGGCCCCGACTGGGAAGAGCTGGTGATGGCGGTGGCGGCGAGCCGCGGCGAGGTCCTGGTCCGCGCCCTGCGCGACCACCTGGCCGACTCGCTGGCCACCCTGCCGCGCCTGCTCGCCGAGGGCGAGAGCAGCCTCTGGCACTACTACGCGGCAAACCTGACCGGCATGCGCCAGGCCCTGCTGCCGGCGTTCATGCCGGCCTACGAGCGTTGGCTGGACGGCGGCGGGGACGAGGCCCTGGCGGCGCTCGTCGGGCGTGCCCGGGAGCACTGGGAGCGCCGGGCGCGGATGCTGCTGGAACGTTTCCGATCCGAACCCCGGGCGCTGATCGCCGAGTTGCAGAGGCTGCCGGAGGCGGAGCTGGCGCTGGCCTGACCCCGGGCCGGCGGTCGGAACAAAGCGGGGCGCCCGCAGCGCCCCGCCCTGCTCCAGGCGGATGGCCGCGTATCAGTAACCGCCCTTGCGCCGGGTTTCCGGCAGGCCGCCGATCTTGCTGGACTGCTTGGCCGGCCCGCGGGGGAAGAGCTGGTAGAGGCTGTTCTGGCTGGTTTCCGGCCCCCACACATCCTTGAAGTGCTTGACCATGTTGCGCTCGTTCGGCTGGTTGCCGTTGTTGTTGTAGAACTCCTCGCGCATGTAGTTGATGATTTCCCAGGCCTTGTCGCTCAGCTCAACACCCTCGGCCGCGGCGATGACGCCGGCCACTTCCTTGGTCCACTCCTCGCCGTTGACCAGGTAGCCGTTGGCGTCCGCTTCGATGGTGCTGCCGTTCACTTCGTAGTTCATCGTTTCTCCCTCGTTGTTGCCTCAGTCCCGAAACCCGCTGCGGCCGCCGGTGGTGCGGAAATCCTCTCCCCCGGGGACTGGCGGGCGGTCCGGGGCCGCGTCGGGCTTGTGACTGTCGTCGTTGCTGCGTTGAAAAAACCGTTACAGGAGCGTTTCGTCCGCCTTCTTCACTCCCTTGTGGGGAATGAACACACCACAACCCAGCTTCCGGGCGGGACCGATTCCAACCTGCTGCAGGCGGATGGAATCGGCCGGTTTCAGGTCGGCGAGCATGAGGCTGCGGGTGTGCAGCTCGCCCGTCGGCGTGCGGATGGCGTGGCCGCGGCCGCACATCACCTTCTTCACCTGCACGCCCAGGGCACGCAGTTCCGCCACGATCCGGTGCAGGAACTCATCCTCCGCCTCGTCGGCCGGTCCCACCACGTAGCGGGCGAAGAGCGTGGTGCCGGCGCTCAAGGGCCGCACCGTGCCTTCCCCGATGTGCAGCTCATGGCCGCCGATGTCGAGCGTCCGTCCGGTGAGCGCCCGGGCGGCCTCGACCCGGTGGGCGGGCAGCCGCAGCGTGAAGCGGGTACGCCGGGAGAGGTAGATGACATCGTCGGCGCCGCTTTCGGGCCGGTACCAGCCGTTGCCCGATTCCGCGCCGTGGATGGTGTGGAGCGCCGCACCGGCCTCGGACCCGAACCAGGGCAGCACCCGGCTGACCTCGGTGTAGAGGGCGTGGGCGTGGTCCACCGGGAGGGCGCGGCAGTCGATGCGGAAACTCAGATCCACGATATCGCCGGGCACCGGGCCCGCGGCCCGCTCATCGTCCTCTTCCCAGTACATCTCAGCCTCCCGCCGGTGTCACTGCACCGGCAGCCGCGCGCGCAGGGCGTCGCGGTCGTACCACCAGTTGCCCCGGACCAGCTTCTCCAGGGCCTGCCCCAGGTGGGGCAGAAAATGTTCGGGGTTGTTCAGCCCCAGCCGATCGACCCAGAACCCGAATTCCGCCTGGCTGTCCACCATGCTGTGGGCCTTGGCCACTTCCGCCATCTGCGCGGCGGTGAAATCGCGCAGCCCCTCTCCCGCCTTGCCCTGGCCGCGGGTGCACGCCAGGTAGTAGGCGGTTGCGGCCGCCACGGCGGCGGTATCACCGCCGGGCGGGGACTCCTCCACCAGGTGGCGGAGCATGATGGCGCTGATCTCGGGGTCGATGGGATAGGTGACCGCCAGCCAGATGCCCTGGCCCAGGGCTTCCAGGGACGCCTCCTGATCGGACTCGAACAGTACGTCACTGGCCTCGACGGCGCCTTCCCAGTTTTCCAGGCCGACGAACATGTCGAAGGCCTCGCGGGCGACGTCCCAGGCCTCCGCACCCCGCTCCAGGCGATTGAGCACCCGGCCCTTCTCCACCAGCCGGTGGGCGCGCAGGCTCGGGTCACCCGTCTCCGGGAGCTCGAGCAGCTCGGCGTCCACCTCCGCCAGCTGGCGCTCCAGCGCTCCCCGGGTCTCCGTATCCACTTCGAGCGGGCCGGTCAGGCCGGGAAAACGCTTCTCGGTTTCGTGATTCATTATCAACTCCGGGGCATAACGAACTGATGCAACACGCTTTTGTTTCTTCCTGGAGCGGAGGGTCGTGACGCTCCGGCGGATGGCCGGCCGGCGACGCTCAACGCCCGGATCAGGGCTCTTCCTTCAGGTGAACGCCGCCTCCAGGCGGTCCTCCCAGTTCTCGGGCGTGTCCTTGAAGGTGGGGCGCACGTCCATCCGGAAGAACCGTTCACCTTCGCGGGCCCGCTTCCTGACCAGTTCTTCGAGTTGGGCGAAGCTTTCGAGTTCATGGTGTTGAATCAGCAGTTCGCTTAGATAGAGCATGAAGCCACCTCGTCGCTTGCGACCCCTGCGCATCAGACCGGGGCACAATATTGTGCGCTGGAATGGACGTGTTGGGATCGGTTTTGGTCATTTGAATCTTTTATATATGTATATGCGCTGCATGGTACGGCGCGGAATGGGCACCCCATGCTCAGGTGCCGGCGATGCGCTCGTAGAAGCGCGCGCGGTAGAAGGTCCGCCGCTGTCCCGGCCCGTCGTGGAAGCCGGTGCGCATGTGCAGGACGTTGTTGCACAGGATGCCCTGCCCCGCCTCGAGGCGGAAACGGATGGCGTGGGGGGCGTCGGGCCTCAGCAGGGTCTCCAGGAACGCCAGCGCCTCGCTCAGCAGGGGATCGGCGGCCCAGGCGATGTTGCGACCGCGCGCGGTGTAGCGCATGTGCAGGGCGCCGCTGTCCTCATCGACCGAGAAAACCGGTCCGGTTTGCTCCGCGCGCAGTTCCCCGGTTGCATCGCTGTTGGCCGGGATGGTCATGCAGGCCGGCTGCATGAGCGCCCGGATGTAGTCCGGATTCTCGTCCCGCAGCCGGATATAGATGATCTCCGGGTCGATGCAGGCGTTGTCCCCGCCCTCGGCGGCGGGCTCCTGGCAGTGAGATCG
>JAQVKR010000169.1 GCA_028694565.1 Gammaproteobacteria bacterium
TCCGCCGGAGGGCGGCGCCGGGAGGGCCTGGTCCGGCACTGCCCCGCCGGCGGTGCTCCCGGCTCCGGGATCGCCGTGACCCGGGTGGCGGAGGCCCGCTGCCCGGCTCCCGGGCGCGCCGGGCTCCTGGGCCACGGCCATCCCGGCCATGAGGCCCGTCCGCGCGGGGCGGAGATCCGGTGATGGGCGCGTCCGACAGCCTGGTGGGCGAGGCTATCGATCCCGGGCGGCCGGTGGAGATCGCCGAGCGGGTGTGGTGGGTCGGGCACTACCAGCCCGGCGATCCGTTCCAGTGCCATGTCTACCTCATCGAGCACGGCGACCAGTCGATTCTGTTCGACCCGGGCTCGGCGCTGACCTTCCGCCACACCCTGCGCAAGATCGAGGCGGTCACGCCCTTCAGCAACATCCGCTACTTCGTCTGCCACCACCAGGATCCGGACATCGCCGCGGCCCTGCCGCTGGTGGACCAGCTGGTGAGCCGGGATGACGCGGTGGTGGTCACCCATTGGCGCGCGGAGGCGCTGCTCAAGCACTACGGCCTCTCCCTGCCGTTCTGGCTGGTGGACCGCAACGGCTGGCGGCTGGATCTCGGCGGACGGCGGCTGCGCTTCATCTTCACGCCCTACGCCCACTTTCCCGGTGCTTTCTGCACCCATGACGAGCAGACCGGGACGCTCTTCTCCAGCGACCTGTTCGGTGGCTTCACCGAGGGCTTCTCCCTCTATGCCCGCGACGAGAGCTATTTCGAGGCCCTGCGCCCGTTCCACGAGCACTACATGCCGAGCCGGGAGATTCTCGACCACGCCCTGACCCGGCTGCAGGAGGTGCCCATCCGCCGCATCGCGCCCCAGCACGGCTCCATCATTCCCGAACACCTGGTGGCGTTCATGCTGGAGAAGTTAAAGACGCTGGATTGCGGGCTCTACCTGCTGGCCGGCGGCGATTCGGACGTCCAGCGGCTCTCGCAGCTCAACACCGCGCTGCGGGACATCCCCCGGGCCATGACCCGGTACCGGGACTTCCGCGACATCGCCGCCGCCATGCTCGGCATCGCCCGCCGCTTCCTTCCCGCCGTCTCAATGGAGTTCTATGCCCGGGTGGAGGACGGCCGGGCCCTCCACCTGGCGCCCGCGTCATGCTACCGCGGGGCACTGGTGGAGCCCCCGCCCGAGGTGATGGCCGTTCTGGGCCTGGATCGGAAAGCCTGGTCCGGGCTGCGCCGCGGGTCCTGCCATCCCCTCGACTGCGATTGCGACCGCGATTGCGGTTGCGGCGGCCGCCCGCTGCTCATCCCCCTGTTCGCCCCCTCGGCGGGAGTGGTCGAGTCGGTGGCCATCGTCCGCCTCGACGGCGAGCTGCCGGACGACGAGCGCATCGGCGAGATGGCCGAGCAGATGAGCGTGCCCCTGCAGGTGGCGGTGGAGCGCGAGGCCATCTACCACATGCTCGACTTCGAGCGGCAGGAGTTCTTCGAACGCTCCATCCGCGACCCGCTGACCGGCCTGTTCACCCGGCTCTACATGCAGGACGCGGTGGGGCGGCAGATGCGCATCCACGATCGCGACGCCAATGCGGCCATCGGGCTGGCCCTGTTCGACATCGATCACTTCAAGCGCGTCAACGACACCTGGGGCCACAACGCCGGTGACGTGGTGCTGCGCGGGGTGGCGGCCGCGCTGCGGGATACCGTGCGCGAGGCCGATCTCCCCGTGCGTCTCGGCGGCGAGGAGTTCGCGGTCTTCGTCCTGGGCGAGTCGGCCCGCCACGTGGCCGCCATGGCCGAGCGGGCCCGGCGGGCCGTGGAGCAGCTCCGCTTCGGGGGGGAGCTCGCCGAACAGCATGTCACCCTCAGCGTCGGCGTGGCCAATCGCCGGAGCGGAGAGGCCCTGGAGACGTTGATTGGCCGTGCCGACCGGGCCCTGTACGAGGCCAAGAGCAGTGGCCGCAACCGCGTCTGCGCCGATCCGTCCGGGTGAGCGCCCCGGCCGGGTGGGACGCGCCGGCCCGGTCCTGTCCCGAGCCCTTTCTCCCGCCACCACAGGCGGGTGCCCGTCCCCATCCCCATCCGGGCGCTTCGTCCGCGGTTGGCATCCCGGCCGCGCGCGGGTCGCGGAGCCGGAAGGTCGGGACTAATATCAAGTAAACGACCTCCGGACCACCGTTGTCCTCCGCCGGGCCCTGCGCGTGCGGATGGGGACGGGCAGGAGGAGCGTTGTCACCGTGCTTCAACAAAGCTTACGCATGCCGCGGGCACAATGCCGCCGGTGGCGGAGCGCCCGTCCGGGCGCGCGCCGGGCCTGGCGGAGAGGGGACGAGGGGATGGAAGAGGTTCCACACCACGAGCGTGACAAGCGGCTGGGCGAGATCCTGGTGGAAGCGGGCAAGATCAGCCTGCCCAACCTGGAGCGGGCGCTCGAGCTGCAACGCAAGGAGCAGGGCCGGATCGGCACCATCCTCGCCCGCCTGGGCCTGGTCTCCGAGCGCGACCTGGCCGGGGTTCTGGCCGAGAAGCTGAACTTGGCCGTCGCCGGGCCGGAGGATTATCCCGAGCTTCCCATTCTCGAGAACCACCTCTCCCTGCGCTTTCTCAAGCACCACACGGTCCTCCCCATCGACATGGGCGAGAGCGCCGTCGAGGTGGCGGTGGCCGACCCGCTGGACGATTACGCGATCCGGGCCATCGAGCTGCTGGTGGGGAAGCGGGTGGTGCGGCGGGTGGGCACCGCCGCCGACATCCACGCCGCCATCGAGCGGCTCTACGGCAGCGGCCGGACCAAGATGGCCCAGATTGTGGAGGGATTGGCGGGTCCCGGGGACGAGGCCAGCGAGGAGGAGATCGCCCATCTCAAGGACCTGGCCAGCGAGGCCCCGGTCATCCGCCTGGTCAACCTGATCCTGCAGAACGCCGTGGAGCAGCAGGCCTCCGACATCCACGTCGAGCCGTTCGAGAGCGAGCTCAAGGTCCGCTACCGGGTGGACGGGGTGCTGCACGAGGTGGAGGCCCCGCCCATGCGCCTCTACGCGGCCGTGGTGTCCCGCATCAAGATCATGGCCAAGCTGGACATCGCCGAGCGGCGCCTGCCCCAGGACGGCCGCATCCGGGTCCACGTGCAGGGCAGGGAGATCGATATCCGTGTCTCCACCCTACCCACCATGTACGGCGAGAGCCTGGTCCTGCGCCTGCTCTACAAGGACGGCGCGGTGAGGGATTTCGCCGCCCTCGGCTTCTCCGAACAGGTCCTGGCGCGGTTCCGCGAAACCCTGGAGCAGCCCCACGGCATCCTGCTGGTCACGGGCCCCACGGGCAGCGGCAAGACCACGACCCTCTACGCGGCGCTGAGCGAGCTGAACCGGCCCACGCGCAAGATCGTCACCGTCGAGGACCCGGTGGAGTACCAGCTGGTGGGCATCAACCAGATCCAGGTAAAGCCCCAGATCGGGCTGACCTTCGCCCGGGCCCTGCGCGCCATCGTGCGCCAGGACCCCGACGTGATCATGCTGGGCGAGATGCGCGACCTGGAGACGGCCGAGATCGCCGTGCAGTCCGCCCTGACCGGCCACCTGGTGCTCTCCACCCTGCACACCAACGACGCGGCGAGCAGCGTGACCCGCCTGCTGGACATGGGCATCCCCGGCTACCTGGTCACCTCGGTGGTCAACGGCGTCCTGGCCCAGCGCCTGGTCCGGTGCCTCTGCCCCCGCTGCCGGGAGATTTACGAACCCCTGCCCGGGCTGGTGGCGGAAACCGGCCTCGGACGGCTGGCCGAGGGCCCCGTCACACTCTACCGCCCGGTGGGGTGCGACGAGTGCAATGGGACGGGCTACCGGGGGCGCACCGCCGTGATGGAGATCCTGGTCATGGACGATGCCATCCGCAGCCTCGTGCTCAGGAGCGCCGATGCCCGCGAGATCGCCACCGCGGCCGTCACGGGCGGCATGCGCACCCTCTACGAGGACGGTCTGCTGAAGACGCTTGACGGCACCACCAGCCTGGAGGAGGTCCTGCGGGTCGCCCGCGACCGGTAGCCATGCCCACTTTCCACTACAAGGCGGTCAGCTCGGAAGGCGAGGTCCTCGAGGGGCGTCTCGATGCGGCCAGCCGGGAGGCGGTCATCGAGCGGCTCAAGGAGCTGGGCCACACGCCGATCCGGGCGGAGAGAGAGGCGACGGCCGGACTGCGTGGATGGCGGCCTGCGTGGAGCCGCCGCCGGCCCCTGTCGCTGGTGAGCTTCACCCGCGATCTGGCCAACCTGCTGGGATCGGGCATCCCTCTCGATCGGGCCCTGGAGATGCTGGTGGAACTGGCGGAGGAGGAGCGCGCGGCGAGGGTCATCGGCGAGCTGCTGGACCAGGTGCGCGGCGGGGCCGGCCTGGCGGAGGCCATGGAGCGGCAGCCGGGGGTGTTCGGCCGCTTCTCCGTGAACATGGTGCGCGCCGGCGAGGCGGCGGGTGCGCTGGAGTCGGTGCTGGAGCGGCTGGCGGAGTTCCATGCCCAGTACGACGGCCTGAAGAGCAGTGTCAGGACCGCGCTCATCTACCCCGCCATCCTGGCGCTCATCAGCGCCGCCTCGCTCATCGTGCTGATGATTTTCGTGGTGCCCCAGTTCACCTCGCTGTTCGAGGAGATGGGTCAGGAGCTGCCGCTGGTGAGCCGGGTGGTCTTCGCCGCCGGCGAACTGCTGCAGGGCTACTGGTGGCTGTTGCTGGGGACCATCGCGGGAGGCGCGCTGCTGCTGCGCCGGAAGCTGGGGGAGCCCGCCTTCCGCGAGCGCTGGGACAACTGGCTGCTGGGGCTGCCGGTTGCGGGGGCGCTACACCCTTACGAAGTGGCTTGTCTTCTGATTGTTCTCCTTCCTGCTGGCATCTTCCGTCTTGGCGGATGACCTGGTGGTTGAGTGGTCTGTAACTCGCATGGCGTTCCCCTCAGCGAACCCAAGACCTGTTATTGTTACAACACAGTAAGAACATGGTATTCGTGTAGAACACAACTCATGGATGGAGAACAGTGACACATGGGCCTTCAATACCATCCTGAACAAGGAACGATTGTAATTTGCGACTTCACAGGGCTTGTGAAGCCTGAAATGGTGAAGCGGCGTCCTGTGATAGTGATTTCACCTAGATTGAAAAGGAGAGATCGCCTCTGCACAGTGCTTCCAATGAGTACAACAACGCCAGAGGTTATCGCCCCCTATCACTTCAAGCTTCATATGGACCCCGTTCTCCCTGAACCATACTCTTCACCTTTCCAGTGGGTGAAAGCTGACATGGTCTATACGGTGTCTTTGCATAGGCTCAATCTGCCGTTCGCTGGTAAGGATGAGACGGGAAAGAGGATGTATGATGTTAGAGTAGTGGATAGAGCGGATTTGCTTAAAATTCAACAATGTATGTTGCACGGATTGGGGCTGACGGTATTGACAGACTATTTGTGATCCACTACAGTCTAACTGTCCCCGCTCTGCTACGGCATCGGGCTTAAGTCCACTTCGGTGGCCGCCATGCAAAGGAGATTGCAATCCAGCATGGTGTCTTAGAAGGCCCTGTTTCTACAGGGCCTTTTGCTTTTCTATGTTCACTTCACCTCCAGCGCGAACTGTTCCTGAATGAGGCAGATAGGGTAAACGGTACTGTCCGGGGCAGAACAGGTGCCGCCGTGGGAGTGGAGGCGGCGCTAGCGATTTAGACCAGTACGCGCAGGAGAGAAAAAGGGGACTGCTGGACTTACTGAGGACTTACCAAAGAAAAAGCGGCCCCTGGTGAGCCGCTTTTGTGATGCTAACTACTTGATTATATTGGTCGGGGTGACAGGATTTGAACCTACGACCCCCGCCTCCCGAAGGCGGTGCTCTACCAGGCTGAGCTACACCCCGTTAGTAGGTACGGCTGACGGCGAATCGGGCCAGTCCGGCCAGGGCCTCGCGGAAGGGCGATTCGGGTATCGCCTCCAGCGCCTGGACGGCTTTTCCGGCCTCCTGCTGCGCAGAGCGCGCAGTGTACTCGATGGCCCCGGTCGATGCAATGGCGGCCCGTACGGCGTCGATCCGATCCAGGCCGCCGTTCTCGATGGCGCTGCGCACCACCGCCACCTCCTCCGGGGCGCCCTCGCGCAGCACGTGAATCAGCGGCAGGGTGGGCTTGCCTTCGGCCAGGTCGTCGCCGATGTTCTTGCCCAGCTCGCCGGCGTCGGCACTGTAGTCAAGCGCGTCGTCCACCAGCTGGAAGGCCAC
>JAQVKR010000170.1 GCA_028694565.1 Gammaproteobacteria bacterium
CTGGCGAGACTGGTCGCCGACCACATCTACCGCAGCGCCGGTGATCGTCTCCTGCCCGCCACCGACGCCAGGACCGCCCGCCAGAAGTTCCAGCGGGCGTTTGCCCAGGAGTTTCTCTGTCCCTTCACGGCGTTGTCGGATTTCCTCGGCTCTACGGAACCCACCGACGATCGAATCGAGGAGGCCGCCGACCTGTTCAATGTCTCTCCGCTGCTGGTGAAGACGACGCTGGTCAATCGGGGCGTCCTGGGGCGCGAAGTATTACCCGACTAGCCGCGGGGGGGCGCCCCTTCTGCTGGCACATCCCTGCTCATGGAAGAGAACGACAAGCACAGGAGTCCGACGATTCCTCTGTTCAGGTATTGGCACACCCTGCGCCACCTGCAGCCGGTACAGTTTTACGGCCGGCTCTGGTTCCGCCTCCATCGCCCGCGACCGCGGCTGCAGCCCCCGCCGCCGCCGCGACCCCTGAATGGCGCCTGGACCTTGCCGGTGATCAAGCCGGCGGTGATGGAGGGGCCGGACAGCTTCCGTTTCCTCAACCGCCGCGGCCGTCTCGCTACCGCAATGGACTGGAACGCGCCGGAACAGGACAAGCTGTGGCTCTACAACCTCCACTACTTCGACGACCTGAACAGCGAGGATGCCGATGACCGCGTGAGTTGGCACCGTGCGCTGGTGGGGCGCTGGATTGCCGAGAATCCACCGGGTCGCGGGAACGGCTGGGAGCCCTATCCCACCGCGCTGCGCATGGTCAACTGGATCAAGTGGGCGCTGGCGGGCAACGCCCTCGACGAGCCGTGGCGGGCAAGCCTGGCGGTGCAGGCGCGCTGGCTGCGCCGCCGCCTGGAGTGGCACCTTCTCGGCAACCACCTCTTCGCCGATGCCAAGGCCCTGGTCTTCGCCGGCCTGTTCTTCGACGGCGGGGAAACCGACCGATGGTTGAGCAAAGGGCTGGAGATTCTCAAGCGGGAGGTACCCGGGCAGGTGCTTCCCGACGGCGGCCACTTCGAGCGCAGCCCCATGTACCACTCCATAATTCTCGAGGACCTGCTGGATCTGGTGAATGCCGCCGATACCTGGGGTGACGCGGTGCCGGAAGTGGCGGTCTGTTCTTGGCGGGAAGCGGCCGGTCGGATGCTGGGGTGGCTGGAATCGATGATCCATCCGGACGGCGGTATCGCCTTCTTCAATGATGCCGCCTTCGGCATCGCGCCCGGGTACATGGCGCTCGCCGCGTATGCCGATCGGCTGGGCGTAAGCGCAGTCCCGCCCGGGGTGCGGGTGGTCGGAGCACGTGCCCCGCAGCCCGGGAAGAATTGGTCTGACGACATCTCCGAGGGCCCCACTGGCGTTGTTGGGGGCGCCGGGGTCTGGCCCGGGGTTGCCTGGGTGCATCTCGCCGATTCCGGCTATCTCCGGCTGGAAGGTGGGCCCGCCGTGGCGTTCCTGGACGCGGCGCTGGTGGGGCCGGACTGCCTGCCGGGACATGCCCATGCCGATACCCTTTCCTTCGAGCTCTCCGTGGCCGGGCAGCGCGTGGTGGTGAATACGGGCACCTCCCGCTACGGCACGGATACCCAACGGCTGTTCGAGCGGGGCACGGCCGCGCACAACACGGTCCAGGTGGATGGCGAGGACTCCAGCGAGGTGTGGGGTGGGTTCCGCGTCGCGCGTCGCGCCCGGCCGATTGGGCTCGAGATCCGGCCCGAGGAATCGGCTCTGGAGGTGCGTTGTGCCCACGACGGCTACAGGCGCCTGCCGGGCCGGCCGGTCCATTGGCGCACCTGGAGAATCTCGGAAAACTCCTTGCGGGTCACCGACCAGTTGGAGGGTCGATTCACCCGCGCTGTGGCGCGGTGCCATCTGCACCCGGAGGTCACCGTCACGCTCGAAGGCAGGATGGCTACCCTGGTCCTGCCGGAGGGGCGGAAGGTCGACCTGGAGGTGGTGGGCGGTGTCCCGCGGGTTGTTTCCACCCGCTGGCATCCGGAGTTCGGCCTCTCCATCCCGAATGCCTGCATCGAGATTGAATTTTCCGGACCTGAAATGAGCATGGAGCTTCGCTGGGGATGAGATGCATATTCTGTTTCTGACCGACAACTTCCCGCCGGAGGTCAACGCGCCGGCTTCGCGGACCCTCGAGCACTGCCGGGAGTGGGTCCGGGCCGGGCACCGGGTGACGGTGATCACCTGCGCGCCCAACTTCCCGAAGGGGCGGGTCTTCGACGGTTATCGCAACCGTCTGTGGCAGACCGGGGAGATGGAGGGGATCCGGGTCATCCGGGTCTGGAGCTACATCACCGCCAACGAGGGTTTCACCCGGCGGATTCTCGACTACCTGAGCTACATGGTCACGGCCACCCTGGCCGCACCCTTCGTCCGCGGGGTGGATCTCGTCATCGGCACTTCGCCCCAGTTCTTCACTGCCTGCGCGGCCTGGGTAGTGGCCGGTTACAAGCGCCGGCCCTTCGTGTTCGAGCTGCGTGATCTCTGGCCGGAGTCCATCAAGGCGGTGGGGGCGATGCAGGACTCCCTGGCCATCCGCCTTCTGGAGCGGCTCGAGCTGTTCCTCTACCGGCGCGCGGCGGGGGTGATCTCGGTGACCGACGCCTTCCGCCGCAATCTCATCGGGCGCGGCGTCGATGCGGCGAAGATCGCCGTCATCACCAACGGGGTGGACATCACCCGCTTCCGCCCGCAGCCGAAGGATCAGGAGCTGGTGGAGAAGTACGGCCTGGAGGGGAAGTTCGTCGCCGGCTACATCGGCACCCACGGCATGGCCCATGCCCTGGAGACCGTGCTTGATGCGGCGGACAGGCTGCGCAGGCTGCCCGGGGGGGAGCGGTTCCTCATCGTGCTGCTGGGTGATGGCGCGCATAAGCCCGCGCTGGTGGAGCGGGCGGCGTCTCTCGGGCTCGACAACGTGGTCTTCATCGATTCGGTGCCGAAGGAAGAGGTGGCGCGCCACTGGTCGTTGCTGGACGTTTCCATCATCCACCTGAGAAAGACACCCCTGTTCACCACCGTTATCCCGTCGAAGCTGTTCGAGTGCATGGGCATGGGCATTCCCGTGCTGCACGGGGTGGCGGGTGAGTCGGCCGGGATCGTGGAGCGTGAGAGGGTAGGGCTGGTCTTCGAGCCGGAGGATCCCGAGGCACTTTGCAGTGGGCTGATGCGGCTGGCCGGGGAGAGGGCCCTCTACGACGAATTGCGGGCGAACTGCCTGGCGGCGGCGACGCACTATGATCGTGCCGCCCGGGCCCAGGCCATGCTCGGGCTGCTGGAGGGCATCGCGGCGGAGGGGCGGTTGCCGGAGAACACCGGTGACCATGTGGAACAGAAGGAGCAGGCATAAGGCATGAAGATCATCAATATCGTGGGGGCGCGCCCGAACTTCATGAAGATGGCGCCCATCATCGAGGCGCTGAATCGCCACCCGGACCGCTTCGAACACCTGCTGGTGCATACCGGCCAGCACTACGACCAGCGCATGAGCAAGGCCTTCTTCGAGGACCTGGGGATGCCTCGTCCGGATATCGATCTGGAGGTGGGCTCGGGCAGCCATGCCGAGCAGACCGGGCGGATCATGATGGCGTTCGAGCGGGTATGCCGCGATGAACTGCCCGACCTGGTGATCGTGGTGGGAGATGTGAACTCCACCATGGCCTGCACCATCACCGCCAAGAAGCTGGGCATCAAAGTGGCCCACGTGGAGGCGGGGCTGCGTTCGCGCGACATGGACATGCCGGAGGAGATCAACCGCCTCTGCACCGACGTGCTCTGCGACTACCTGTTCACCACCGATACCCTGGCGGATGAAAACCTGCGCGCCGAGGGGGTGGCTGAAGAGAAGATCCACTTCGTCGGCAACGTGATGATCGACACCCTGCTCAAGCACAGGGAAATGGCGACGGGCCTTGCGCTGTCGAGGGAACTGGGGCTCGCTCCCGGCGGTTATGCGACGCTGACCCTGCACCGCCCGTCCAATGTGGATGACCGGGAGACCCTGTCCGGAATCCTCGAGTCCCTGGCGGAGATCGCGAGAGAGATGCCCATTGTGTTTCCGATCCACCCCAGGACCCGGAAGATGGTGGGCCAGTTCGGCCTGGACCACTACTTCAACGAGGGGAAGAAGGTGGAGGGCATCTGGATCACCGAGCCCCTGGGGTACCTGGAGTTCCTGCATCTGAACATGAACGCATGCATGGTCCTGACGGATAGCGGCGGACTGCAGGAGGAGACGACTGTACTCGGCGTACCCTGCATCACTCTGCGCCACAACACCGAGCGCCCGGTGACCCTGACCCAGGGCACCAACCAGCTGGTGGGCAATGAGCCCCAGGCGATCCTGGATGCGGCCCGGGCAGTCCTTGAAGGGCGAGGCCGGAAGGGTCGGGTGCCGGAAAAGTGGGACGGAAGGTCGGCGGAGCGGATCGTCGATGTCCTGTTGCGGGAGGGCGACGAACTCATGTAGGTGGCCTGAAATGGGTTTTCCGTGCGGGCATCCCACAGGCTTCGGCCGGGGTGGCAGGTCACCCTTGTGGGAGGCGCGCCCTCGCGGCGATTGCGTTCGAATAGACAGGATTTGCAGGATTGACGGGATTTTGCCGGTTGCCCAGGGGAGGAGGGTGGCGGGCCGCCTGACACAGGCTTCGTGATGGCCCCCATCGCCCCGGGGCGGGCCTCCCACAGGCTTTGGTCGGGCCGTGGCGGCGGGGGAACCTTGTGGGAGGAGGGCGCCCGCCGCGATTGAATTTGAATGGACAGGATCTACAGGATCCGCAGGGTGAGCCTCGCGCACCGCCCCGGACACCCTCTCCCTCAGGTGGAGGGCCGGGGTGGTCGGAGCTCGGACAGGGCACGGCGCACGGATTCAAATCTGTAGGATGGGCAAAGCGCAGCGTACCCATCGGAGTTCGAGGTGGCCCGGTGGGATGGATGAACCAGTACATGGAGCAGCCGCATGGAAGCAGCACAGGTTCAGGAGTTCACAGCTACCGCAGTGCCGGTGGTTGGTCTGGTTCTTTCATTGTTATATGTGAGTAGGCAGTATCTAGAGCTGCGATGGCGGCGGTTTGCTGTTGAGCGGTCCCAGCTGGAACTGTTGATTGGTTTTCTCCGGGACTCCGGCAACAGGGAAATGACCGGGGTGGAGCGTTTGTTGCTTGAGCAAGTTTTCAGAAACTATTTTGGTTATCTGCTCGGCGCAAGTGAAATTCAGTATGTCTTGTCGATGGAATTTCCGTCTCGGTTGATCGCGAGAATGAAATACGCGGGCGGCATCCTGAAATATCAGGATGGCATTGGTTTTTACTACCCAAAAAGAAAGATGTCCCTTCGAGTCAAAGATGTTGCGTTGAGCGTGTTGCAAAGTATTTTTCTTATTGCGGTCTTGTCCACTGTCGGGCATGGATTAGAAACGAATGATTCGAGGTATTTTTTTGTGGCTCTCCTCGGCGTCCTGATATTTGTCGTCGTACTGAACTCCAGTATGCCGGTTGTATCCGCGCGGTCTATTTTACTGGACCACGGGACGGGAGAGGGGTGTCTGACGCCACCCAGGGAGGGTGCTGACTGTGATTCCTGAGTCGTTGATCGTCACCGGCGGCGCCGGCTTCATCGGCGGCAACTTCGTGCGCCACGCGCTGGCGCACGGCGCGGCGCGGGTGGTGGTGGTGGACGCGCTCACCTACGCCGGCCACCGCGAGAGTCTCGCCGGGCTGGAGGGGGATCCGCGCTTCGAGTTCGTGCGGGCGGACATCGGCGACCGCGCGGCCATGGCGGCGCTGTTCGGGCGCGTGGCGCCCGCGGCGGTGGTGAACTTCGCCGCCGAGACCCACGTGGACCGCTCCATCGACGACCCGCTGCCCTTCGTCACCACCAACGTGCTGGGCACGGCGGTGCTGCTGGAGGCGGCCCGGCGTTACTGGCGCGCCCTGCCCGAGGGGGACCGGGGCGCGTTCCGGTTCCTGCATGTCTCCACCGACGAGGTCTACGGGACCCTCGGGCCGGAGGGGCGCTTCAGCGAGACCACCCCCTATGCGCCCAACTCCCCCTACGCGGCCAGCAAGGCCGGGGCCGACCACCTGCTACGGGCCTGGCACGAGACCTACGGCCTGCCGGTGCTGGTGACCAACTGCTCCAACAACTACGGCCCCTGGCAGTACCCGGAGAAGTTGATTCCCCTGATGGTGCTCAACGCCCTGGAGG
>JAQVKR010000171.1 GCA_028694565.1 Gammaproteobacteria bacterium
CAGCCCATCAGCGCAGCTCCAGCTCCACCCAGTCCGCCGCCCCCGGCTGCCCGCCCGTCTCCCCGCACAGCGCGATGCGCCCGGCATCCAGCCCCCGCGCCACCAGGGCATCGCGCACGACCCCGGCCCGGCGGGCCGCGAGCGCCGCGGGGTCGGTCGCGGCGGGCAGCGCCTCCAGCGCCGGTTCCGGCGCATCCCCCGCCGGGGGAGCGTCTTCGGCACCCGCCGGCGGGAGCGCCGCCATCGCCACCGGCGTCGCCGCCGCGCGGGCCTCGCCGCACAGCAGCAACCCGGCACGGGGGTGCTCGCCGAGCCGCCCGGCCAGCTCCGCCAGGCGCAGGAAGCCATCGCCGGCGGGTGCCTCCGCCTCCGCCTCGAAGGCCAGTGGCGCCAGACGCAGCCGCGCCAGCGGCGGACCGTCGGTCGGCTGCAGCGGCCCGAAGGCCGACTCCAGCGCCGCCCGCAGGCCGCCCGCCACGCCTTCGGCCAGTCCCGTTCCGCCCGGACCGAGCACCAGGTCCAACGGCAGCGCCGCCCGGCCGCCGCGATTCCGCACCAGGTCCAGCGCCCCGGGCAGGTCGCGGCCGGCCGCTTCCATGAAGGGCGCCACCGCACCGGACGCCCGCTCCGGCCCCGGCCCCTCCAGCCATGCCTCGCCCCGGATCGCCACCCCCCCCTCGGCCGGCGCCAGCGAGACGGCGCCGCCGAGCCGCCCGCCGCTGCCGCCGCGGTAGCCGAGGCCGGGCACCAGGAGGGGATCGAGGTGCACCGTCCCGACACTGTCGAGCCGGAGTGTGAGCGCCCACTCACCGTGATCAGCAAAGGGTGCCAGGGTGCCGCCGAGGTAGAGCATGCCGGCGTCATCCACGCGGCCGCGCAGCTCCAGGCGGGCCGTGCCGCCGCCGGGATCCAGCCCGGTCAACAGCAACCCCAGGTCGGCGAGGTCCGTTTCGAGGCCGCCGACATCCAGGCGCAGGCGACTGCCGCCCCCCACTTCCACGACCTCCACCCGGGCCGGCGGCGGCAGGGCGGCGCCCAGACCCTGCAGACGCCAACCCCCGGCGCCGGTTCCGAGGGTCAGATCGGCGTCCGCCAGGCGGACCCGCGCCAGGGCGGGCGGTGCGTCGCCGGGCAGGAACAGCCCCTCCAGCTCCACGTTCCCAAGCCGGGCCGGCGTGGCCTGTCCCGGCGCCGTGGCGACGGCCTCCGGCAGGCGCATGCGGCCGATGCGCAGGCCGGCGCCGGCGGTTCCGGACAGACCCCAGAAGCCGAGCGCGGCGGCTTCCACCCGGCCGCCGTCCCAGCTGAGCACCGGGTGTTCGAGACGGCCGTCGCCGCGCACGGACCAGTCCGTCTCCGCCGAGACCGCGTCCAGCTCCCCCTCCCAGGCGAGGGACCCGGTCTCGAGGCCCACGCCGGTCCGTGCGTCGCGCAGGCGCAGCGGCGCCAGCCGGACCTGGCCCCGGGCCAATGCCCACCACGCGCCCTCCCCGTCCAGCCGCAGCCGCAGTGTCCCCTCCCAGCGGCCGCCGCCGGCCGCGCTCCAGGCCGCGGTCTCCGCCTCCGCGCCGTCGAGGTCGAGGGCCCCGTCCAGCGCCAGCTCCCACTCGCCGGCGCTGCGGTCGAGGCGGGCATCCAGGCTCCCGTCGAGGGCCAGCGCGCCCCGGGGCGGCGCCCCGCCAGCCCCGGCCGCCTCCAGCCCCGGCACGGCGGCCAGCGGCATTCCGACCAGGCGGACGACGCCCTTGAGCCCGGGGCGCCGGTTCAGCGGGTCGGCCCGGCCTTCCGACTGCAGCCGACCCTCGCCCAGGCGCAGGTTGAGGGAGTAGCGGGGAAGCGTGAAGGCCGCCGAGTCGAGGTGCTCCAGGTAGCCGTTCTCCAGGTACAGCGCCTGCCCGGATCCGGCCCCGGGCAGGTGAATATCGATGGCCGTTGCGGTGAGATTGGTCACCACCGGCCAGGGCAGGGCGCGCCAGCGGGAGAGGGGCTCACCGCCCACCAGCCCCTCCGCCGCCCTCCGCTCCAGTCGCACCTGCCCGGTCCCGAGCGCCAGGCGGCTGAGGGCGGGCTGGCCGGCCAGCAGCCGATCCCAGTCCAGCTGCAGGCTGCCGGTGGCCAGCCGCAGCAGCGGCGCCGATTCCGGCCCCACCCGCAGGCCGCTGACGGTGAACGTGCCGCTGACGGGATCGAACGCCGCCTCCTCCACCGCCACGGGCTGGCCGGTGAAGCGCTCCAGCCCGTAGCGCAGCGCCTTGGGCAGCGCCAGCGGCAGGAGCGCGTAGCCGATGGCCGCGAAGGCCAGCAGCAGCAGGAGGAAGCGGAACAGGCGCCACAGGGGCCCGGGGCGTGCACGGCGCCGGCGGCGGCCGCTGTCGGGAATGAACCGGTCCTCGGGTCTGGGCATGAAGGCGTCGGGCAACGGGTGGCGGATAACGGGGGCCGGCGAACCAATGTCCCCGTGGCCCCCCGACGATGACAGCCCCAATCATAGGACAGTTGGGCGGTTGGAGCACAAACCTATCGGGGCGATGCGCAAATGCGCGCGTGGGCCCCGCGGGGCGGGCGGCGGATGAAAGGGAAGCATCCTCGCAATGCCCGAACCCTCCCCCCTCACCGCAACGGTGAGGGAGTGCTTCGCCGCGCATCCCCGGCACGCCCGGGCGGCGCCCCATCAACCCCGGCCGGTTACCCGTCCTCCGTCACGCCGGGGGCCTCAATGGGGCACCGACTCCGCCAGGGGCCGGAACTGCAGGCCGTAGAACATCTCCAGGTAGCGGCGGGTCTCGTCGCGGTCGAGATTGGTGACGTACTTCCAGAAGCCGTAGATGCGCGACAGGGTCATCATCCGCTCGGCGTAGAGCGACCAGGTGTAGCGGCTCATGACCCGCTGCACGGCGCCGCGGGAGAGCGCCTCCCAGCGGCCGGGATCGCGGCTGCATTGCTCCATGAAGTCCGCCAGCAGCTCTGCGGCGTTCCCGCCGTGGTTGGGGTCGATGTGGAAGCCGGAAACCCCGTGCTCGATGATCTCCAGCGGGCCGCCGTAGCGGGTGGCGAAGGTGGGCAGGCCCGAGGTCATGGCCTCGATGACGGTCAGGCCGAAGGCCTCGAACAGGGCCGGCTGCACGAACACGCCGCGCCGGTCGGCCACCCAGCGGTAGAGCTCGCCGGAGAGCCCCTTGTCCAGGTGGGCCCCGATCCAGCGCACCTGGCCGTCGAGGCCATGCTCGTCCATGAGCTGGTGCATGCGCCCGATCTGCTCCTGCTCCTCGCGATCGGCCGACTGGCCCGGGTCCACGTGGCCGGCCACCACCAGCAGGTTGGCCGCCGCGCGCAGCCGCCCGCTCTCGGCGTACCACTGCACCAGGCCGGTGATGTTCTTGATCCGGTCCAGGCGCGCCATGGTGAAGAGCAGCGGCCGGTCCGGATCGGCGAAGCCGCCGCGGGCATCGCCGCGCTGGCCCGCCACCAGCGACTCGATCTCCGGGTGCAGTTCCACCAGCCGCCGCTCCCGCTCGGTGTAGGGGAAGTAGACCGCGGCGTCGGCGCCCGGGGAGACGATGTTGAACTTGGGGTCGAAGACGTCGATGCCGTTCACCACGCGGTAGAGCCCCGGCATGGTGAAGGTGGAGTAGCTCTCGTACTGGCCGATGCTGTCGGACTTGCCCGCGATCTCCTGGTAGCTGCTGGTGATGATGAAGTCCGCCGCGTTCATGGCGATGAGATCGGCGGTGAACTGGCAGGCGAAGTGATACTGCGCCTCGTTGTCGCGCCAGTAGAGGTCGGAGTAGAGGTACTTCGACTTCTCCAGGGCGTGGGCGATGTTGCACTGGGTCACCTTGAGCCGCTGGGAGAGCAGGGTGGCCACCAGGTTGCCGTCGGAGTAGTTGCCGATGATGAGATCGGGGCGCCCGCGCAGCTCGGCGCAGATCTCCTTCTCCACGTCGTGGGCGAAGCGCTCCAGGTAGGGCCAGATGTCGAAGCGCGAGACCCACCGGGGCAGCACCTCGCCGCTGTCGGTGCGGAACGGCACCCGCAGGATGCGGGCGCTGCGGGTGCCCACGATGGGCTCCAGGCGCTGGTCGCAGGTGGTGTCGCCGGCCTCGGGGATGAGGCGGGTGATCACCAGGATCTGCGGCTCGATGTCGAGCCCCTGCCGGGCGATGCGCTTGCGCATCTCCTGCTCCAGGGCGCGGACCTGGTCGAGGATGTAGACCACCTGGCCGCCGGTGTCGGGCAGCCCCAGCACGTTGGCCTGGCCGAAGTAGCCGTGGGGGGAGAGGATCGCCAGCCGGAAGATCATGGGGATGCGGCCGAGGAAGCGCTCCAGCACCTCCGGCGCCGGGGCCTCGAGGATGTCGGAGAGCAGCCCCAGGGTGTCGCGCATGCGCTCCACGGTATCGCCCCAGCCGGGCTCGAAGCCGAGCTCCCGCAGGGCCTGGCCCACCCGGTCCCAGCCTTCCTCCTGCGGCTGCGCGGCGAGGTAGTCCTCGGCCCGGCGCAGCACCCGGCGCAGCCCGCCGACGTCCTTGACCCGGTCGTTGAGCATGAGCTGCCGGCCCTGGACCTGGTGGACGCGCAGGAAATCGAGCAGCCGCTGATCCCCCATGCCCAGCCCCTGGAACAGCTGGCTGGAGAGGCGGCGGTTGAGGAACTCGACCCCGCGGCCGATGGAGCGGGACTCCTGCAGCTTCAGGAACTCGCGGTTGAAGGGGGCGAGATCCACCTCCACCACCCAGGGCGCGTCGCCGTCGGGCTTGCCCTGCACCAGCCGCTCCTTGAAGGCCAGGAACTCCGCGGCGCTGATCTCCTCGTGCTGCTTCTGCTCCACGTTGAAGCGGTGGAAGTACCAGCGCGCCACCCGCGGGCGGATGGCGGTGTAGAGCCAGGGCGGGTCGAGCACCGCCTCCTGGGCCGCCCCCACGATGCGCCCGAGCTCGGAGCGGCGCATCTCCTCGCCCGACTCGCCCTGCCCGGCGCAGAACCGTTCGAAGCCGTCCCAGAGATCGGAGCGCAGCAGGAAGGTGCGGCCGATCCCCTGGTAGCTGCGCAGGAGCTGGTAGAGGGGGTCCTGGAAATCCTCCAGCAGCTGTTCGAGGGTCCAGATCACGACGCTTCAGCCTCCTCGTCCGGCAGGCGGACGTCTCCCAGGAAATCGTAGTGGTCGATGGCCTCCAGGATGCCCGCGGCGTGGTCGCCCGCGGCGAAGTAGACCCGCGGATCGTCCCGGAGGTGCTCCAGCTCCCCGCTGTAGTTCGCCACCACCACGCCCAGCACCGCGCCGCCCAGCATCTCCTCGTCGTTGCCGGAGTCGCCGGCCACCAGCATCCGCTCCAGCGGCAGGCCCCACTTGTTGGCCAGGTAGCGCAGCGCCAGCCCCTTGGAGGCGCGTATCGGGAGGATGTCGAGAAAGGCGTCGAAGGAGTAGATCAGCTTGGCGTGCAGATCGAGCCGGCGCAGGTGGGCCCGCACCTTCCTCAGGCCCGGCCAGGCGGCGGGATCCACCATGTAGCTGATCTTGTGGATGGACTGCTCGCGGGCGGGCTGCGGGCGCAGCCCCGGGATCTTCCTCAGCGCCGCGCGCAGGGCTTCCGGGTCCCAGCGGTAGTCGATGTGGCGGTACCAGCCCGGGTCCTGGGACTGGCGGCCGCTGTAGTGGATTTCGCTGCCGACGCCGCTGATGAGCACGTCGGGGACGGGAATGCCGTGCTGGCGCAGGAGCCTCAGCGCCGCATCGGTGCTGCGCCCGGTGGCCACGCCGAAGCCCACCCGGCCGCCGCTCGCGCGCAGCCGCTCCACCAGGGTGCGCAGCGCCGCCTCGTCCCCGCCCACCAGGGTGTTGTCCAGGCCGCACACCAGCAGCCGGTCGATGCTGGGCAGCCGGCTCTTGACCCGGCCCGGCTCCCGCCGCCGCGGCCGGCCCTCGCGCAGGAGGCGCCGCACCGATTTGAGGTAGCTGGCGACGTGGCTCTCCCAGGTGTAGTGGCGGTGGGCGCCGCGGATGCCGTTCTCCGACCACTGGCGCCAGCGGCGGGGATCGGTTAGCCCCTTGAGCAGCGCCGTGGCGATGGCGTCGGCGTCGAGCGGATTCACCAGCGCCCCGTTGCGGCAGTTGGCGACGATGTCCCGCGGGCCGCCGTCCTCGGTGGCCACCAGCGGCAGCCCGCAG
>JAQVKR010000172.1 GCA_028694565.1 Gammaproteobacteria bacterium
CGAAGTGGCAGCGCTGGCGCAGGGCCTCGGCCCGCTCCACGCTCTCGGCCACTTCCACCAGGGGATAGCTCTTGGCCAGGGATCGCTGCAGGAAGCTGCGGATTCCCGGTTCGTCGTCCACCACCATGATGGAACCCTGGATGCCCAGCCCGGGCGCGTCGTTGGCACCCTCGCCGGACACGGCATTTTCCAACCGCTTCAAGGCTGTCTCGGTCATATCCGCCTCACATCCGCATCTGTCCCGTGCGGCGCGGCCCGGGAAAATCACATCCCGGGACGACCGCCGTGCCGAAACGGGTAGGTCAAAGTGTCCGCCGCGGACCGCGGCCTACGACAAATTGACGCACTCTCGGCACGATGCCGGGGTGTTGCCCCCCTCGGCGCGCGGGTTTCATGGACCCCGTCGCGCTGGCACCTCGATTGCATCTTATCCGTGGCTGATTGCGAACGACAATGTTTTTCATTACTTCGCCATATAAGGAGAAACCCATGCTGCGGAAGACTCTGATCGCGGCCACGGCGCTGCTCGGGCTGTGCCTCGGCGGCGCCGTGCCGGCGGCCGAACAGGGCGTCATCCGGCTCGCCACCACCACCAGCACCGACAATTCCGGCCTGCTGGCCAAGCTGCTGCCCCCCTTCGAGGCCCGCACCGGCGCCAAGGTGCACGTGATCGCGGTGGGCACCGGCAAGGCCCTGCGCATGGGCCAGGAGGGCGATGTGGACGTGGTGCTGGTCCACGCCCGCCCCGCCGAGGACGCCTTCATGGAGGCCGGCTACGGCGTCAACCGCCGCGACGTGATGTACAACGACTTCGTCATCGTCGGCCCGGCCTCCGACCCGGCCGGCATCAAGGGGCTGGGCGACGCCACGGAGGCCCTTCAGCGGATCGCAGCGAAGCAGGCGCTGTTCGTCTCCCGCGGCGACGACTCGGGCACCCACAAGAAGGAGCGCGCGCTCTGGAGCGACGCCGGCGTGCAGCCCGGCGGCGAGTGGTACCGGGAGGCCGGACAGGGCATGGGCAAGGTGCTGCAGATGGCGGGCGAGCTCGACGCCTACACCCTCGCCGACCGCGGCACCTGGCTGGCCTACAGCGGCAAGCTGCCGCTGGAGGTGCTGACCGAGGGCGATGCGCGCCTGTTCAACCCCTACGGCGTCATGGCGGTGAACCCGCAGCGCTATCCGGACACCAACTACATGGGGGCGCTGGAGCTCATCGCCTGGATCACCTCGCCGGAGGGCCAGGCCATCATCCGCGACTTCGCCATCAACGGCCAGCCGCTGTTCACCCCGGTGGCGGTGACCCTGGCGAAACAGTGATCCGGAGCTGACACCGTCCATGGAGAGCCTGGGAGAAGCCGCGACCCGCGCCCTGGCGCTGCTGTTCAGCGGCGACGCCGCCCTGTGGGCCATCATCGGCATCTCCCTGAAGGTCTCCCTGCAGGCGATCCTCTACGCCACGCCGCCCGGGCTGATGCTGGCCTTCCTCCTGGCCCACGGGCGCTTTCCCGGGCGGCGGGCGCTCATCTCCACCTTCAACACCCTGCTGGCCGTGCCGGCGGTGGTGGTGGGGCTGAGCGTCTACATGGCGCTCTCGCGCAACGGCCCGCTCGGGGACCTGCGCCTGCTGTTCACCCAGGAGGCGATGATCATCGGCCAGTTCCTGCTCGCCTTCCCCATCCTGGTGGCCATGGGCCACGCCGCCATCCAGGGCGCCGACCGGCGTGCCTGGGAGACGGCGCTGACCCTGGGCGCCCCGCCGTGGCGGGCCATGCTCACGCTGATGCACGAGCTGCGCTTCGGCCTGCTGGCGACGGTGCTGGCCGCCTTCGGGCGCATCATCGCCGAGGTGGGCAGCTCCATGATGGTGGGCGGCAACATTCTCAACGTGACCCGCAACATCCCCACGGCCATCGCGCTGGAGACCAGCAAGGGCGAGTTCGCCCAGGGCATCGCCCTGGGCCTGGTCCTGCTGCTGATGGCACTGGTCCTGAACTTCACCCTGGGCGTGTTCCAGGGCAAGGGCGAGCTACGCGCATGACTCCCGAACCGAACCCCCCGGTGCTGCGCTTCCTGGACCTGCACAAGTCCTTCGGCGAGCGCTGCCTGTTCCGCATCCCGGAGCTCAGCATCCATCCCCGCACCTGTCTCCTGCTCAAGGGTCGCAACGGCGCCGGCAAGAGCACCCTGATGAAAATCCTGGCCGGCCTCGAGGCCCCGGATGGCGGCCTGGTGGAGTCCGGCGGCGAACGGCGGCCCTGGCATGCCGCCCGCCAGCTCTGCCGCAGCCAGGCGATCTACGTCCACCAGCAGCCCTACCTGTTCGATCGCAGCGTGGAGGCCAACGTGGCCTACGGCCTGGAGCAGGCGGGCTGGCCCCGGCGCCGCATCCGCGCGACGGTCGGCGAGGCGCTGGAATGGGCCGGCCTCTCGCACCTGGCCGGGCGCAACGCGCGCACCCTCTCCGGCGGCGAGAAGCAGCGGGTGACCCTGACCCGCGCCCGGGTGCTGCAGCCGCGCCTGCTGCTGCTCGACGAGCCCACCGCCAGCATGGACCGGGCCGCCCGGGACCAGACCCAGGCCCTGGTCCGGCGCCTGCGCGACGAGGGCATGGGCATCCTCATCAGCAGTCACGAGCTGCAGGAGATGACGCCCCTGGCCGACCTGATTCTGACCCTCGAGGAGGGCCGCCTGCGGCAGGAGGACGACACGCCGCCGAAAATCCGCGCGGTCCCGCCCCACCCGGCGATGGCGACCGCGCTGGCATGAACGGGCCCCTCCGCTCCGGAGCCGGCAGCCGCATCGCCGGCGTGATCCTGGCCGGGGGGCGGGCCCGGCGCATGGGCGGCATGGACAAGGGGCTGCTGGAACTCGGCGGCCGGCCGCTCGTCACCTACGCCATCGCCGCCCTGGCCCCCCAGGTGGGCGACCTGCTCATCAACGCCAACCGCAACCTCGAGCGCTATACCGCGTTCGGCTACCCCGTCGTGCCCGACCTGGACGGCTCCTTCGCCGGGCCGCTGGCCGGGATGGCCAGCGCCATGCAGGCCGCGCGCACCCCGCTCGTCCTCACCGTCCCCTGCGACTCGCCCCTGCTCCCCGGCGATCTGGCGCGGCGGCTGCTGTCCGCCCTGGAGGCGGAGCGGGCCGATCTCGCGGTCGCCCACGACGGCGAGCGCCTGCAGCCGGTCTTCTCGCTGATTCACACCCGGCTGCTGGAGGACCTGACCGGCTATCTCGACGGCGGCGAGCGCAAGATCGACCGCTGGTTCGCCCGCCACCGCGTCGCCCGGGTGGGTTTCAGCGACCGGCCGGAAACCTTTCTCAACGTGAACACGCCCGAGGAGCTGCGGGCGCTGGAACAGCGGCTGCGCCCGGAACCATGACCGCGATTCCCTTCCCCGTCCCCCTTCTTGGCATCGCCGCCTGGAGCGGCACCGGCAAGACCACGCTGCTGCGGCGGGTCATCCCGCTCCTGTGCGGCGAGGGCCTACGCATCGCCCTGCTCAAGCACGCCCACCACGCCTTCGACGTGGACCATCCCGGCAAGGACAGCTACCGCCTGCGCGCGGCGGGCGCCGAACAGGTGCTGGTGGCCTCCCGCCGGCGCTGGGCCCTGATGGCCGAGACGCCGGAGCGCACGGAGCGCCCCGATCTGGCGCAGATGCTGGGCCGGCTCGATCCGGACGCCGCGGACCTGGTGCTGGTGGAGGGCTTCAAGCGCGCGCCGATCCCGAAAATCGAGCTGCACCGGCCGGCCCTGGGCCAGCCCCTGCTGTATCCTCGGGATGCGCGCGTGCTCGCCGTCGCCACCGACGCGCCGCTGGAGCCGGTCCCCGCCATCCCGGTGCTGGACCTCGACGACCCGGCGCAGGTGGCCGGCTTCATTCTCGACTACCTGCGGAAGGACAGCCTATGAACGACACCAAACCGGTAGCCCGGCAGCCCAGCTGCGCCGATGCCGCCGAACCCGGAGTGCTGAGCGTGGCGGCGGCCCTGGCGCGCATGGGAGCGGACGTCGTCCCCGTGGCCGGGGTGGAGAAGATCGCCCTGCGCGGCGCCCTGGGCCGGGTCCTGGCCGGGGAGGTGCTCTCCCCGGTCAATGTCCCCTCCCACACCAACTCGGCCATGGACGGCTACGCCCTCGGCGGCGACGACCTGCCCGGAAGCGGCGGCGCCGTGCTGAGCGTCATCGGCACCGCCTACGCCGGAACGCCCTATCCCGGCACCGTCGCCGCAGGCCAGTGCGTGCGCATCATGACCGGGGCGATGATGCCCGCCGGGACCGATTCGGTGGTGATGCAGGAGCACGCGGAGCGGGACGGGGACACCATCCGCATCGACGGCGGCCACCGCCGCGGCCAGAACGTCCGCCAGGCCGGCGAGGATCTCGCCGCCGGCCAGCCGGCGCTGCACGCTGGCCAGTGGATCGGCCCGGCCGAGCTGGGGCTGCTCGCCTCCCTGGGGGTGGCGGAGGTGCGGGTGCGGCGGCGCCTGCGGGTGGCCTTCTTCTCCACCGGGGACGAGCTGCGCTCCATCGGCGAGCCGCTCGGCGAGGGGGAGATCTACGACAGCAACCGCTACACCCTGCACGGCATGCTCACCCGCCTGGGCGCCGAAGTGCTGGACATGGGGGTGGTGCGCGACACGCCGGCGGCGCTGCGCGAGGCTTTCGGCGAGGCCGCCGCCATGGCCGACGTGGTGATGACCTCCGGCGGCGTCTCCGTGGGCGAGGCCGACTATGTGAAGGAGACCCTGGCCGAGCTCGGCCGGGTGGACTTCTGGAAGATCGCCATGAAACCCGGCCGCCCCCTCGCCTTCGGCCGCCTGGGCGCGTCAACCTTCATCGGCCTGCCCGGCAACCCGGTGGCGGTGATGGTGGCCTTCTACCAGTTCGCCCGGCCCCTGCTGCGCCGCCTGCAGGGCGAAACGGACACCGATCCCGTCCGCTTCACCGTGCCCTGCCTCACCGCCCTGAAGAAGCGCCCGGGCCGCACCGAGTACCAGCGCGGCGTGCTGCACCGCGACGCCGAGGGCCGCCTGGTGGTGCGCACCACCGGCGCCCAGGGCTCCGGCATCCTGCGCTCCATGAGCGAGGCCAACTGCTTCGTCGTGCTCGGCCACGACCAGGGCCGGGTGGAGCCCGGCGACCCCGTGGAGGTGCAGCCGTTCCTCGGCCTGATCTGACCCGCGCTCAGCGCTGCCGGTACCACTTGGACGGCAGGCCGAGCGCGCCGCAGCCGGTGCACTCCAGGTCGCCGCCCTCCTGCAGGACGAAACGGAGGGAAGCGCCGGCGCCGGGATCCACGTCCAGCGCGGCGCCATCAGGCACGGCGGCGAAGGAATCCACGTTCTCGCCATCGGCGGCGCGAACGAGCAGATGGGCGGCGTCCCCCTTCACCACCAGGCTGACGTCGACGATCTCCCCGCTGGTGCCCGCGGCGATGCGCGCGGCAGGCCCGGCGAGGACATCGCGCGCCGGGGCGGGATCGCCGAGATAGGTGCCATCCAGGGACGGACCGCCCCCGCAGGCGGTCAGCAGCAGGAACAGTCCTGCGACCGGTAGTCGATGCATCATCGGTTCTCCTTGGCTGTCGGTGTGTCGCGGAAACCGCCGTCCATCCTGCGCCATCTGGCCGGCGACTGAAAGGTTGCCGCGCGGCGGCGGCTCAGTGCACCGTGCCCCGCGCCTCCGGCTCCGGGTTGCGGCGCAGGACCGGGGAGGCGTGGTGGAGCACCATGCGCCAGCCGGCGGGCGTCTCACGATAGACATTGGTGACCATCACCGGATCGCGCGGCGTCTCCTCCCCCGGCAGGGTGATGTGTTCGTGGAGGACATGGACCGCCATCCCGTCGCCCACGTGCCGGGAGAGGGTCTCGGCGCGGATGCTCATCCGGCCGGGATCGCCGAGTATCCCGCGCCAGCTCTCGGACACCGCGTGGCGGCCCCGCAGCAGGGGCGCCCCCGGGTGGACGCAGGCGATGGAGTCGTCATCGGCCCAGAGCGCCAGCATGACCCCCAGGTCGGCCGCCTCGAATGCCCGGTAGAAAGCGGCCTCGGCCGCCTCCGGCGTGGGATAGCGCGCATCGCTCATGGTCTGTTAACCTGCCTGGCCCTCTTC
>JAQVKR010000173.1 GCA_028694565.1 Gammaproteobacteria bacterium
GCGGTGGATGGCCGCCTCCAGCATGCTGGCATAGGACTCCCGGAACGCCTCCAGGTCATGGCGCACCGCCCCCGCCACCCGGATCTGCTTGCGCACCGAGGCGGCCTGCTGGCTGAGCAGGCTCGCCGCCAGGCTCCGCGCCAGCTGGGTGAACAGGGGGCTCAGGGAGACGTCGATGCGGATGTTGTCGATGCCGCGCTGGAACGACGCCAGGGGAAAGAACGGCATCCGCGGCCGGAACAGGCAGAAGGCAGGCTGTCGGGGGGACTTCCACCACACGATCGTTCTCCAGGTCATTCCGCCGGCCGGGCCGGTTGCTGGATCAATGGCATGGACCGGCCTCCAGCGCAAGCGCGCAGCCGGCTCCATTTGAAGCCGTTCCCATTCTGTGCGATTTTATCGGGCTTCCAACCCTGATCATCCGGCGCACGTGAATACGATTAAGCCCGGGCTGTCGCCCATCACGATCTCGATCCTCCTCGCCTGCTACCCGGGCCTGGCGATCCAGGCCGCCGAAGCGGCCTCCCCGTGGGACTGCCGGCAGGAAGCCGGCGGCAAGTGGATCTGCGCGGGGACGAAGCCCGCCGCACCCGCCGCCAGCCCCGCGGCGGCCGCGCCGGCGCCATCAGGCGCCCGGGAGCGGCCGGCGCCGGCGCGGGAGCCCGCCCCCGAACCGGTTGCCCGGCCCGAGGCCGACGGGCGCGACGAGGCGGCGGCGGGCGCCGCGGCGGCGCCCGCCATCGACCGGCGGCTCCCCGCTCCCGCGCGCCCGGCCTCCACGGCCGTCGCCACGGCCGCCGCCGGACCCGGCGGCCGCGACCCCTGGGCGCTGTGCGCGGTGAGCAGCGCCCCCGGAGCCTTCCGGCCGGGGGCGGGCGCCTCCATGTCGGACCAGCCCATCGAGGTGAGCGCCGACCGCGTGCGCTCCACCCCGGACGGCGAGGATCGGCTCGAGGGCGAAGTCCGGCTGACCCAGGGCGATCGCCACCTGCAGGCCAGCCAGGTCACCGTATGGCGCGCCGAGAACCGGTTCGAGGCCGAGGGGGGCGTGCGCTACGCCGAGCCCGGATTCGCGGTGGCGGCCGACAGCGCCCGGCTGCGCCTCGACGAGCGCACCGGCGAGCTGGACCAGGCGCGCTACGAGCTGCCCGGCCTGCATGCCAGCGGCAGCGCCGAGCGCGCCGAGCTGCGCGGCGGGGACGTGGTGGTGCTGAAACAGGCCACCTACACCACCTGCGATCCCGAACGCCCCGACTGGGAGCTGAGCGCCGAGGAGGTGAAGCTCGATCCGGGCACCGGCCGCGGCGAGGCCCGCCAGGTGAAGGTGGACTTCAAGGACGTGCCCATCTTCTACTGGCCGTACCTGAGCTTCCCCATCGACGACAAGCGCCACACCGGCTTCCTGGTCCCCACCTTCGGCACCTCCGAGGCGACCGGGCTGGACCTGAGCGTCCCCTACTACATCAACCTGGCGCCGAGCTACGACGCCACCCTGACCCCGCGCCTGATGAGCCGGCGCGGGCTGCAGGTCCAGGGCGAGTTCCGCTACCTGCTGGAGGGCCAAGGCGGGCAGATCACCGCCGAGGTGCTCCCCCACGACAACGAGTTCGGCGATCACCGCGAGCTGCTGAGCTACCAGCACCAGGGCGTCTTCGCCCCCGGCTGGAGCACCGACGTGGATCTCAACTACGTCTCCGACGAGCAGTACTTCCGCGACCTGGGCAACGGCATCAGCCTCACCAGCACCACCCACCTCGACCGGCGCGCGGACCTGCGCTACGACAGCACCTACTGGTCGGTGCTGGGCCGGGCCCAGTCGTTCCAGACCGTGGACGAGACCCTCGGCCCGGACGAGCGCCCCTACGACCGGATGCCCCAGCTGCTGTTCCGCGGCGCCCTGCCGGAAATCGCCGGCACCCTGCGCACCTCGCTGCGCGCCGAGTACACCCGCTTCGACCACGAGTCCCTGGTCACCGGCCAGCGCGTGGACCTGGAGCCGGGGCTGAGCCTGCCCCTGGCCGGCGCCGCCTGGTTCCTCACCCCCGGCGCGAAGTACCGCTACACGGGCTACAGCCTCGACGATCCCGACGGGGTCTACCCCGACAGCGCCACCCGCGCCCTGCCGGTGCTGAGCCTGGACGGCGGACTGTTCTTCGAGCGTCCGCTGACCTGGGACGGCGGCGACTACACCCAGACCCTGGAGCCGCGGCTCTACTACCTCTACGTCCCCAACGAGAACCAGGACGACATCCCGGTGTTCGACAGCGCCGCGCTCGACTTCAGCTTCGAGCAGCTGTTCCGCGACAACCGCTTCAGCGGCCGCGACCGGGTGGGCGACGCCAACCAGCTGACCCTCGCCCTCACCAGCCGGGTCCTGGACAACGCCGACGGCCGCGAGCGGCTGCGCGCCGGGCTGGGCAGCGTGTTCTACTTCAGCGACCGCGAGGTGGGCCTGGAGACCGGCGCGCCGGCGGAGGACAGCGGCACCTCGGACCTGGTGGGCGAAGTCGACTACCGCTTGAGCGACGCCTGGTACGCCCGCGGCGGCCTGCAGTGGAACACCGACGAGAACGACATGCGCCGCGGCACGCTGCAGTTCCACTACCAGCCCGACAACCGGCGCATCCTCAACCTGGCCTACCGCCTGCGCAAGGACATCGACGAGACCCTGGAGCAGACCGACGCCTCGCTGCTCTGGCCGCTGAACCCCAACTGGAGCGTGGTGGGCCGGTGGAACTACTCCATCGAGGACCGGCGCACCCTGGACGCCTTCGCCGGGTTCGAATACGGCAGCTGCTGCTGGGCCCTGCGCCTGGTGGCCCGCCACTACGTGAACGACCTGGACGAGGAGAGCAACAACGCGCTCTACCTCCAGCTCGAGCTCAAGGGACTGACGCGGGTGGGCAACTCCATCGGCAACCTCCTGGAGCATGGTATTCTTGGCTACTCGGTCAATTCCGACGACCCGACCACCTGGTAACCATCCATGAAGCCTTTCCTGCGCAACCTCCTGCTCTCCTGCCTGATCGCCCCCGCGCTGTGGCTGGCGGCCCAGCCCGGCGCCGCCCAGGCCCAGCCGGTCCAGGAGATCGATCGAATCGTCGCCGTGGTGAACGACGACGTCATCATGCTGAGCGAGCTCAAGCGCAAGCTGCGCCTGGTGATGGAGCAGCTGCGGCAGAGCAACACCCAGCTGCCGGTGCAGGAGACGATCACCCGCCAGGTGCTCGAGAACCTGGTCATGGAGCGGCTGCAGCTCCAGGTGGCCGCCAGCACCGGCGTCAAGGTGGACGACGACAGCCTCAACCGGGCCATCGCCGGCCTGGCCAAGCAGAACAACCTCAGCCTCAGCGATTTCCGCGCCGTGCTCGAGCGGGACGGCTACGACTTCAACCGCTTCCGCGAGGACATCCGCAACGAGATGATCATCGGCCGGCTGCGCCAGCGCCAGATCATCAACCAGGTCAACGTCACCCCCCAGGAGATCGACAACTTCCTGGCCAACCAGGCGACCCGCGGCGGCGACGATACCGAGTACCACCTGGGCCACATCCTCATCGCCGTGCCCGATGCCGCCTCCCCGGACGTGATCCAGCAGGCCGAGCAGAAGGCCCGCGACACCCTCAAGTCACTGGAGGGCGGCGCGGACTTCCGCCAGACGGCCGTGTCGGTCTCCAGCGGCCAGCAGGCCCTGGAGGGCGGCGACCTCGGCTGGCGCAAGATGGGCGAGGTGCCGATCCTGTTCGCCGAGACGGTGGCGAGCATGGCCCCGGGCGGGCTGGCGGGCCCCATCCGCAGCCCCAGCGGCTTCCATATCATCAAGCTGTTCGAGCGCCGCGGCGGAGACCGCCACGTCATCACCCAGACCCACGCCCGGCACATCCTCATCAAGACCAGCGAGGTGGTCTCCCAGGACGAGGCGCGGGTGCGGCTGGAACAGCTGCGCGATCGCATCGAGGGCGGCGCGGACTTCGCCGACCTGGCCCGCTCCAACTCCGAGGACCTGGGCAGCGCCACCAACGGCGGCGACCTGGGCTGGGTCAAGCCCGGCGACCTGGTCCCCGAATTCGAGCAGGTGATGAACGAACTCCAGCCCGGCCAGGTGAGCCAGCCCCTCCGCACCCGCTTCGGCTGGCACATCATCCAGGTCCTGGAGCGGCGCCAGCAGGACGACACCCTCGAGTACCAGCGCAGCCGCGCCGCCGAGGCCATCCGCAAGCGCAAGGCCGAGGAGGAGACCGAGACCTGGCTGCGCCGCATGCGCGACGAGGCCTACGTGGAGCTGCGCCTGGACGAGTGACGGGCTCCGGGAGCATCTTTCAATAGACAGGATTGACAGGATTCGGGAAGAAAGGCTGTCAGCCGTGGATTCGCCCTTCTCGCCGGCAGGAATGAGCGCCACGCATCCTGCCAGAGACCTGCCGGCATTCAAACCGGTCACCGACGCCCAAGCATCTGTCTCGAACCCGATACCAGATGCACAATGCAATAATCCTGACCATCCTGTAAATCCTGTCTATTAACGACCGCCCCATGACCACGAACCCCCTGCGCATTGTCCTCACGCCCGGCGAGCCGGCCGGGATCGGGCCCGATCTGGCCGTGCAGGCGGCCCAGCGGCCGCTGCCGGCGGAGGTGGTGGCGGCGGCGGACCCGGCGCTGCTGGCCGGGCGGGCGCGGCGGCTCGGCCTGCCGCTGGAGCTGCTGGAGTACGGCCCCGGCGATCCGCCGCTGGCCCACCGCCCCGGGACGCTGCGGGTGCTGCCGGTGCCCCTGCGCGCGCCCGCCGCGGCGGGCCGGCTCGACCCCGCCAACGCCCCCTACGTGCTGGAGACCCTGGAGCGCGCGACGCGCGGCTGCGAGGCCGGGGAGTTCGCCGCCCTGGTCACCGGCCCCGTCCACAAGGGCATCATCAACGAGGCGGGCATCCCCTTCTCCGGCCACACCGAGTTTCTGCAGCGGCTCACCGGCACCACCCAGGTGGTGATGATGCTCGCCACCGAAGGGCTGCGGGTGGCGCTGGCCACCACCCACCTGCCGCTGCGCGAGGTGGCCGACGCCATCACCCCGACGCGGCTGGAGCGGGTCATCCGGGTGCTGCACGGGGACCTCCGCGGGCGCTTCGGGCTGCCCGATCCCCGCATCCTGGTGTGCGGGCTGAACCCCCACGCCGGCGAGGGCGGGCACCTGGGCCGGGAGGAGATCGAGATCATCGCGCCGGTGCTCGAGCACCTCGCCGCCGAGGGCATCCGGCTCGAGGGGCCGCTGCCGGCCGACACCCTGTTCACGCCCCGCCACCTGGCGGAGGCCGACGCGGTGCTGGCCATGTACCACGACCAGGGCCTGCCGGTGCTCAAGTACAGGGGCTTCGGCCGCGCCGTGAACGTCACCCTGGGCCTGCCCATCATCCGCACCTCGGTGGACCACGGCACGGCGCTGGATCTGGCCGGCAGCGGCCGCGCGGACCCCGGCAGCCTGCAGGTCGCCCTTGCCACCGCCCTGGAGATGGCCCGCCACTCGCGCTGACGGCAGACCCCTCCCCCGCGCTCCCCGCGCACGCGCCACGCCGGCCCCCGCCGCGTTGACAACCCACGCCGGGCGACAGAAGATCGCGCTCACAGCCGACGCCCGCGCAGGCCACCGCGCCGCCGCGGGTTCCGGCCGGGCGATTTCCCGGCCGGCCACACGCAGCGGGGCGCGCCGGGCTTCCGCCGGCGGGACGGGGGCGCGGACCCGGCCATCGTTTTCCCGCGCCACGACCGGCGCCGCACAGGCAGGCCCATCCGACGGACATGAACGCGACCCTGCAGGCATCCATCGACCGCCAGCGCAGCATCCTCAAGGGCTGGCTGTCCTCATCGCTCGCCCTTCTGGCGGACGACTGCCGGCTCGCCTGGCCGGATCGGCGGGGCCTGGAGGCGCGGCTCATGGAGGGCCTGGCGGAACTGCCCTACTGCAAGTACCTCTACCTGCTGGATGACCGGGCCCTGCAGATCACTTCCAACGCCTCCCGCGCCGGTCTGCTGGAGTCGCACTACGGGCGCGACCGGAGCGATCGCCCC
>JAQVKR010000174.1 GCA_028694565.1 Gammaproteobacteria bacterium
ACTCCGCCTGATGCTCGAACACCAGACGAACCGCCCGTTCCCGGACCTCCGGGGAATATCTCGATTTCCTGCTCATGACTCCATCCTCTCAAGAAATGGAGCCTCCGGGAAAGCCGGGGCGGTTCAATTGCTATCCGATACCGGATGAATGCAAAAGGAGTTGCCATGGCACAGGTCTATGCGGTCGTATACGAAGAAAACGGGTGCGTCCTCATGGCCTTCAAGAAGGCGAAGGGCGCGTATTTCCATGGCGAGAAAACGACGCCCACGACTCTCAACTCGGCGGGCCAGCTCGTTGTCCCGGGTGGCGGGCTGGAGTTCGGAGAGAGCATCGCCGACGGCTCACGGCGGGAGTTCCTCGAGGAAACCGGCGTCGGGGAAGTGAAAGGGGTCGAAGTGAAAGGGGTCGGTGACAAATGCGTTCCATTCGCATTGTCAACCCCTTCAGCCATGAGCCAGAATTGCTACCCACACGCAAGCGAAAGGACTCGCTATGCCCCGGAAGCCAAGGATGTATTTGCCGGGTGTTCCCTGTCATGTGATCCAGAGAGGCAACAACAGGGATGCCTGCTTTTTCGCGGAAGAGGACTACCTCTTCTATCGTGAGTGCCTCGGTTCGGCGGCGAGGCGCTACCGGGTCGCAGTGCACGCCTATGTGCTCATGACCAATCATGTGCACATCCTCATGAGCCCGGAGGATGAGGCGGGAGTGTCCCGGGTCGTTCAGTCAGTCGGGCGCCGCTACGTTCAGTACGTCAACCGAACATACAGGCGCTCCGGCACCCTCTGGGAGGGAAGGCACAAGTCGAGCCTGGTCCAGGCGGAGTCCTACCTGATGGCCTGCCAGCGATACATCGAACTGAATCCGGTCCGGGCCGGGATGGTCGAACATCCGGGTGACTACCGCTGGAGCAGCTACAATCACAATGCCTGGGGGCATCCGGACCCGATCATCAGCCCCCATTCGCTGTACCTGCGACTAAGCCGGTACAGGTCTGACAGGCTTGGTGCCTATCGCGATCTGTTCGATATCGAACTACCACCCGGGGATATCCACTGCATCCGCAAGGCGGCTTCATTCTCGATGCCACTCGGTAACAATCGCTTCAGGGATCAAATCGAATCAGTGCTCAATCGTCGCATCGGGCAGGCATACAGAGGCCGGCCGCGCAGGGGGAGAGAATGATTGGCATTTGTCGCCGATCCCTTTTAGACCCGTTTGTCACCGACTCCTTTGAAACCATGAAAAGGTCAGGACAATAGGGAACGGAGCCACGGTTTTGATCTGTCTGCAACTGGATAAACGCCGGTAGCGACAGGCGCAATTCGATACCTTTTGGGCATACACAGGGGGTGACTGGATGAAAATGTTTGCATGGGTCCTGGCGGTCGCCCTGTCGGGATGGTTCCCCCAGGTCATGGCCGAGGGTGACGCCCCGTGGGGCAGTGCCGCGGTGCTCGACGTCGAATACCAGCCCGGCAAGGTGGTGTACGATCTTTTCACCGGCAGCGCCGATGAGGTGGCCAACATCCTCGATCGCGTCGGCTACCTGTACAAGCTCACCGGCTCCGAGCCTTTCGACAGTTCCATCGTGGTGGTCATCCACGGCGATGCCATTCCCTTCTTCGCCATCCGGGAGTGGGAACGGCAGCGGGAGTTGATGACGCGGGCCCAGAGCCTCACCGTCGGTGCGCCCATCGAGTTCCGCATGTGCCAGGCGGCGGCGCGCGCGCAGGGCTACCAGCCGGGCGACATCCACGGTTTCGTGCAGATGGTTCCGATGGCCGACGCCGAGATCGTGCGCCTCCAGCAGGAAGGCTACGCCTACATGCAGTAGCCGCATACGAATGACTGGGGACAGACTGGGCAGCCCCGATTTTTCCAATGCGGTGCCTTGGCATCGGACAGGTGGTTATGTTTGGAGAGACCCATCGTGAGCATGTTGAATCAATTCCGGTTGTTCGCTGATTACAACCGGCTGATGAACGTCCGCCTGTACGATGCGGCCTCCCGCCTTTCCGACAGCGATCTCCGGAGGGACCGCGGGGCATTCTTCAAGTCCGTGCTGGGCACCCTGAATCACATCCTGGTGGGCGACATCATCTGGTTGAAGCGCTTCTCCGGGCATCCCTCCAGCGAAAAGGCGTTGGGCCACGTTGCGCGTCTCGACAGGCCCGGATCCCTCGATGCGGTGCTGTTCGACGATCTGGGCGCCCTCAGAGAAGAGCGCCTGAAGGTGGATGACGTGATCGTCGGGTGGATCCATTCCCTGTCCGAGGAAGACCTCAAGGGATCCATTGCATACGAGAGCATGGCGGGGGTTTCCTACCGGAAGCCGTTCGCCAGCCTGATAAGTCACCTGTTCCTCCACCAGGTCCATCACAGAGGGCAGGTAACGACCTTGCTGTCGCAGTCCTGTGTGGATTTCGGGGAAACCGACCTGATCGAAATCATCCCTGAAAGTTGACCATGGCCTGTGCGGCGACGGTAATCGCACTGACAGTGCCGTCTCGGTCCGGCAGTGCGTCGGGCCGGTTGACCTGGGGCCTTCCCCCCAGGCCGGGCCACAGCTCCAAAGCGGTGGAATGAAGCCCCGGCTCCTCCTGCCAACCCTCTTTCTCCTCGCCCTGTCCGTGGCGGCGACCCTCCTCTGGGCGAACCATCCCGTGAGCCCGTTGCCCGACGGCGCCCGGGCGGACCGGATCGTGGTGGATAAATCGAGGCGGACGCTGACCCTGCACGCGCAGGGCCGGCCGCTGAAGCGCTATGACATCGTCCTCGGCCGCTCGCCGGTGGGGCCGAAGCGGCGGGAGGGCGACGGGAAGACGCCGGAGGGGCGCTACCGCATCGACCATCGCAAGGCGGACAGCGGCTACCACCGGGCCCTGCATGTCTCCTATCCATCCCCGGCGGACGTGGCGGCGGCCCGGGCGGCGGAGGTGTCCGCCGGCGGGGCCATCATGATCCACGGCCTGCACAACGGCCTCGGCTGGGTGGGAAGGCTTCATCGGGTGATGGACTGGACGCGCGGCTGCATCGCCGTGACCAACCCGGAGATGGACGAGCTGTGGCGTGCGGTGCCGGACGGGACGCCCATCGAGATTCGGCCCTGAGCGGCCGGCAGCCACGGGCTCGTACGCCGGGTTGAAGAACCGTGGCCGGCGGTTGTGGCGGCTGGCGGGCGAACCTTTTAGGATGTGAGGCTCGAACCGCCACCCGCCGAGCACGGGAGAAGCCACATGAAGGGAAGCTGTCTCTGCGGCGCGATCGGGTACGAGGTCGACCGGCTCGACACACCCATTTCCCACTGTCACTGCCGGACCTGCCGCAAGGCCCATGCGGCGCCGTTCGCGTCCACCGCCGGGGTCCTGCGCGAGCACTTCCGCTGGATCCGGGGGGAGGAGCGGCTGAGCGCCTTCGAGTCCTCGCCCGGCAAGCTGCGCTACTTCTGCCCGGTCTGCGGCTCGCACCTGGTGGCGGAGCGCCCGGCGCAGCCTCACGTCATCGTGCGGGTGGCCACCCTCGACGAGGACCCGGGCGCCCGGCCGGAGATGCACATCTGGTGCTCCCACGACGTCCCCTGGCTGCGCGACGGCGACGGCGTGCCGTTCCACGACGAATGGCCGCCGGGCAGGTGAGGCGGGCAACCCCACCAGGCCACGGGTGACGCGCATGCCGGAAACCGCCCCCGCAACTGGCTTCAGGCTCGACGAATTCACGCCCGCGGACGCGGACGGGGTCAACCGGGTCGCCCTGGCCGCCTTCCACCAGTACCGGCACGACTACCCGGACTGGCCGCGCTTCTCCGGACTGATCGGCGACATGGCCTCTCTCGCGAAGTCCGCCGAGCTCATCGTGGCCCGGGTGGGCGATCGCGTCGCCGGCGCGGTGGCCTATGTCGGTCCCGGCCGGGGGAAGGCGCCGTTCTTCGCGACGGAGTGGGCCGTCCTGCGCATGCTGGTGGTGGACCCGGAGTTCCGCGGCCGGGGCATCGGCCGCGCGCTGAGCCGGGAGTGCATCCGCCGCGCCGCCCGGGACGGGGCGCCGCTGATCGCCCTGCACACCAGCCGGATCATGACCGCGGCGCTCGCCCTCTACGGGCGGATGGGGTTCCGGTTCCTGCGCGAGGCGCCGGAGATCTGCGGCGTGCCCTACGGGATCCATGTCCTGTCGTTGGAAGCGGGGGCGGGCGCGGAGGAGGAGCCGAAGTGACAGTCGGTACCGCCGATTCATCGCCCATGGTTCTTGCGCGGGTGGCCGGGCTGCTCTACCTGGTCATCATCGTCTGCGGCATCTCGGGCGAGGCGTTCATCCGCTCCGGCCTCATCGTGCCGGGCGATGCCGCCGCCACCGCCGCCAATATCCGGATTTTCCAGGGGCTGTTCCGCGCCAGCTTCGCCGCGGACGCCGTCATGCTGTTGTGCGACGTGGCCATCGCCGTGCTCTTCTACGTGCTGCTCCGGCCGGCGGGCCGGACCCTGGCCCTGGTGGCGGCCGCCTTCCGGCTGACCCAGGCCGCCGTGCTGGGGCTGAACCTGCTCAACCAACATGCCGCCGTGCTGGTCCTGGGCGGCGCCGGGTACGCGGGCGCCTTCACGCCGGACCAGCTCAACGCCCTGGCGCTGCTGTTCCTGGATCTCCACAGCCACGGCTACGACCTCGGGTTGCTGTTCTTCGGTCTCTCCTGCCTCGCCCTCGGCCGGCTGGTGGTCCGCTCGGTCCTGTTCCCCGGGGTCTTCGGCTACGGGTTGATGGCGGCCGGCGCGGTCTACCTGGCGGGGAGCTTCACGCGCTTTCTGCTTCCGGATCTCGCGCCCGCCATCGCGCCCCTCTACATCGTGCCCCTGGCGGTGGAGACCGCCTTCGCCCTGTGGTTGACCATCCGGGGCGTCAGGAGCTGCCCGGGAGGCGCGCCCACGGCGGCCCGGGGGTGAGCGGCCGGGAGAGGCGGGTTGCGCAGCGTGCCATCGCATCCGCCACGGATAGCACCGGTTTGTCATTCCCGTGAGACAGGAACCGACCATGAGCAAGTCCACCGTCACCTACTGGAACGCGCTGAGCCCCGCGGCGCGGGAGCGCTGGACGCCCGTCAGGGGCCTGGAGGGCATGGCCGAGGAGCTGACCCTGAGCCTCGATCCGGAGACAGGCGAGTACACGCGGTTGACCCGTTTTCTGCCGGGGGCGGACACCACGGCCTTCGGCGGCAAGAGCCATCCCTACCCCGAGGAGGTATTCATCGTCAGCGGGCGCCTCCATGACGCGGCTTTCGGCCTGTGGCTGGAAGCGGGCCACTACGCGAGCAGGCCGCCGGGCGAGCTGCACGGGCCGTTCAGGACCGATACCGGCTGCGTCGTGCTGGAGATTTCGTTTCCGGGCCGCACCGGATGAGGCGCGGGGAAGGCATGGGTCAGAACGGTTGGAGAGCGAGGCCATGAGCGCGGACCTGGAGCGGATGAAGGCGCAGGTGCGCCGCTTCTACGCGCTGCTGTGGGATGCCCATGACCACTCGGCCATCCCCTCGCTGCTGCACGGGGACTGCGCCTTCCGCGGCTCCCTGGGGGACGAGACGCGGGGCCACGCCGGGTTCGCCGAGTACGTGGACCGGGTGCACGCCGCGCTGGGCGAGTACCGCTGCAGCATCCGCGACCTGGTGGCGGAGGGCGACCGGGTGTTCGCCCGGGTGCGCTTCGCGGGGATCCACCGCGGCGAGTTCCTGGGCTATCCGCCCACCGGGGAGCGGATCGCCTGGGACGGCTGCGCCCTGTTCACCTTCCGCGGCGAGCGCATCGCCGAGGTCTGGGTGCTGGGCGACCTGAAGGGCCTCGAGCGCCGGCTCGAGTCCGCCCGGCGCTGAGCCCGGGGCTTGACTTGCCCCGCCGGCCGCCGGTACGGTTTTTGATACTTTCCACCGGAGCAGACATGGCCATCCACCGCGCGCAGCGATTTAGCCGCTCCCGGGTTCCTGTTCACAGGGACGCGGCGGCGTGCGCGCGCAGATAACGGCCAAACTGCGCTCTCCTGGCTTTCAGCCATGCAACGCCCCCGGGTTCCGGAACCCGG
>JAQVKR010000175.1 GCA_028694565.1 Gammaproteobacteria bacterium
CCTCCACCCGGTTGTCGTGAAAGGCCGGCCCGCCCCGTGGCGCCACCGGATCGCCATGGGCGAGGTGATTCAGGTTCCCCCCGCCCGGAAAATCCCCGCTGCGGAAATTGGACTCGCACAAGGTGATCCCGGGGCGGACCTCCGTGGTCAGACGGGCGACCATGTGCAGGCGCGCCAGGTCATTGTAGACGGCCACCCGGTCGCCGTCGGCGATGCCGCGCGCCGCCGCATCCTCCGGGTGGATCCAGAGCCGCGGCGGCAACCGCCGCGCGGCCGAAGGGGTGGCGCTGAAGGTGGTGTTGAGCACCTCGTGGGCCGGCGGCGTCATGAAATCGAGGGGGTAGAGCGCGGCTTCCGGCAGGTCGCGGCGATTGACCGGCCAGTGATCGGGCAGTGCCGGCATGGCCGGATCGGCCCACTCCGGCCGGAACCGGAACCGTCCGTCGGGCTGGGGGAATCCGGCGCGGAAGTGGGCCTCCGCCTCCGGCGGCGCACAGTCGATCCAATGCCGCCGGGCCAGCTCCGCGCGCGGCGGGAGTCCCGACGCGGCCAGCACCCGATCGATCATCTCCGCGCTGTCGCCGCTGAAATCCGGCCCGTCGAGACCCAGGCGCCGCGCCAGGGCGTTGATCACCTCGTGGTTGCAACGCGCCGCGCCGGCCGCCGGCAGCACCGCCTCCGCCAGCTGCAGGGTGTACTGCCCGTAGGATTTGTAGAGATCCGGATGCTCCAGGAAGGTGGTGGCCGGCAACACCACGTCGGCGAACCGAGCGCTGTCGGTCATGACCTGCTCGTGCACCAGGGTGAACAGATCCTCCCGCGCCAGACCGGCATGGACCCGCCCCAGATCCGGACAGGAAGCGGCCGGGTTGGCATTGAATACCAGCAGGGCCGTCACCGGCGGCTCCAGCCCCGGCTCGGTGAGCCAGCGGCCCAGACGGCTCATGTCCAGCTCCCGCACCGCGGGGTCCGCGAGGTCGGTGTGCCGCACCGGAGCGTCATCCACCCGGAACGCGGCGCCGGTGGCGAACAGGGCTCCCGCGCCGCGCCGGGGCCAGGCCCCCGTCACCGACGGCAGGCAGGAGACGGCATGGACGTTGACCGCGCCGTTGCGCTGCCGGCTCATCCCCAGGCCGATGCGGATGAAGGGCCGCTCGGCGCGCCCGTAGGCACGGGCGAACGCCCGGATCGTCTCCGCCTCCAGCCCGGTGAGCGCCGCGGCCCACTCCGGCGTCCGGGTGGCGAGATGGGCCTCCACCCCGGCATCGAAATCGGTGTGGCGCGCCAGGTAGTCCCGATCGGCGAACCCCTCCTCGAGCAGCACCTGCATCACCGCGCAGGCAAGCGCGGCGTCGGTGCCGGGACGCGGATTGAGATGGAGATCGGCGAGCCGGGCGGTGCGGGTGCGGTAGGGATCCACCACCACCAGCCGCGCGCCCGCGCGGCGCGCCGCCTTCACCAGCGTCATGAAATTGACGTGGGTGGAAACGGCATTGATGCCCCACAGCACCACCAGGTCGCTCTGCGCCGCCTCCTCGGGCGCGGGACCGATGGCGGCGCCCACCCCGGCCAGCCAGCCCGATTCCGCGATGGGGAAGCAGATGGTCCGCCCCAGGCGCGAGAAGCCCGCATGATGGGCCAGGCGTTCCACGGCCTTCTGCTGCACCACGCCCATGGTGCCGCCATAGTAATAGGGCAACACCGTCTGGGGGCCGTGGCGCGCCATCGCCGTGCGCAGGCGCGTTGCCGCGACCTCCAGGGCCTCGTCCCAGTCCGCCTCGCGGAACCGGCCGCTCCCCTTCGGCCCGTCCCGCAGGAGCGGCCGGAGGATGCGCTCACCCTCCTGGATCTCGCGGTAGCGGCTCACCTTGCCGCAGATGACGCCACGGGTGAAGGGATGCGTCTTCCAGCCGCCGATACGGGCCAGGCGTCCGTCCTCCACCTCCACCGCGAGGGCGCAGGAGCCGGGACAGTCCAGGGGACAGGTGCTGTAGTGCCGTGTCATGGTCTTTGGATGCCGAAGCGGATCCGCGCCTGGGCGGCGGTGGCGGTCGAGACGCCGAGCTCCGCGAGCACGCCGCCGAGACGGCCCACCTGGTCGCTGTTGCCGGCCAGGGGCTCCCCGGGGCGGCGCTCCAGGTTGTTCTCGAACCCCACCCGGCAGTGGCCGCCCGCGAGCGCCGCCAGGGCGTTGATCGCCAGCTCCTCCGGGCCGAAGGCGCATACCCCCCAGGCCCACGCCGCGGGCAGCAGGGGCAGCCAGGCCAGCAGATCGGCGCGGCGGCCGGGGGGACCGGCATAGCGGCCGATGACCAGCAGCACATAGGGATTCTGCTGGGGAACCCAGCCCCGCTCCCACCAGGCGCGCAGCCGCTCAAGCTGTCCGGGCGCGTAGACGATGTACTGGGGGATCGTGCCGGCGGCATGGATCTCCGCCAGGAAGTCCCGCGCCGCGGCCTGCTCCGGCCCACTGTCCCCGTCCAGCAACTCCTCCAGGTTCAGCGAGATCATCTCCGGGGCCAGCGCCCGCTGGACCGCCATCATCTCCGCCGGCCCGAACCGGCCGGCGCGCTCGGTGGTGGGCTGCACCACCAGGCCGCAGACCCCGGCCACCGCCGCCATGGCCTCCCGGTAGCGGCCCGGATCGAGCGAATGGAGGCCGTTGCCGTCGCGCACGTGCAGGTGCAGGATGGCCGCCCCGGCCGCCTCGCAGGCGCCTGCCTCGGCGGCGATCTCCTCCGGCGTCAGGGGAATCGCGGCGTGCTCCGCCCGCCCCCGCCGCGCCCCGTTCGGCGCCACGGTGATCACCACCTCCCCGCCCGTCTCGATGGCCGTCATATTGATAGAACTCCTGGTTCACCACGAAGGCACGAAGGACACGAAGAAAAAACAAGAAAAGAAGTTAACCGCAGATTTGCGTTGATTGGCGTTGATTCGTACAGCGAATGACTGGATTGCACACCGAAAATCCAGGCCACGGTGTTTGAGCGCCAAAGCCATCGGGTAAAATCCGGCTGCCGGAGAACTGCCGCAAGACCATCATTCGCGCAAAAGAATCTGCGTCAATCAACGCAAATCTGCGGTTCATACATCCTCTCTTCGTGTCCTTCGTGCCTTCGTGGTGAAAATGTATTTTCCCGACTAACCCCTGCCCGCCACCTGTTTCGTCGCCCGCTCCAGGGCCCGGCCCAGGATCTCCACCAGGCGGTCGATCTGGCTGCGGGTGATGATGAACGGCGGGGCGACGAGGAGGTGATCGCCGCGGCGGCCGTCGATGGTCCCGCCGGTGGGATAGAGAATCAGGCCCAGTTCGAAGGCCGCGTCGCCCACCAGGTTGTGGAAGCCGGTTTCCGGCTCGAAGGGCGTCCGGCTCTCGCGGTCCCGGACGAACTCCATGCCGACGAACAGGCCGCGGCCGCGGATCTCACCCACGTGGGGATGATCGCCGAAGGCGGCCTGGAGCTGCTCGCGCAGGTATTTGCCCAGCTTGCGGCTGCGATCCACGAGCTTGTGCTCGCTCATGTAGCGGATGACGGCCACCCCGGCGGCGGCCGCCAGCGGGTGCCCCATGTAGGTGTGGCCGTGCTGGAAGACGTTGCGCCGGTTGTGGAAGGTGTCGTTGATGCGGTGGTGGACCATGGTGGCGCCGACGGGCACGTAGCCCGCCGCCAGGCCCTTGGCCAAACACATGAGATCGGGCACCACGCCCCAGTGCTTCATGGCGAACCAGGCCCCGGTGCGGCCGAGCCCGGTCATCACCTCGTCGGCGATGAGCAGCACATCGTGGCGATCGCAGATTTCACGGACGCGCAGGAAGTAGCCCGCCGGTGGCGTGAGCGCCCCCGCGGTCGCCCCCACGATGGGCTCGGCGATGAAGGCCGAGACCTTTTCCGGCCCCACCTCCTGGATGGCCCGCTCCAGGTCGTCGGCGCACTCGAGCGCACAGCTCTCCGGATGCCTGCCGAAGGGGCAGCGGTAACAGTAGCAGGGGGCCACCCGCGGCCGCGGGTAGAGCATGGGCTCGTAGATGGCCCGGCGCCACAGGTTGCCGCCGACCGCCAGGGCCCCCAGGGTGTTGCCGTGGTAGCTCTGCTCGCGGCCGATGACCATCCACTTCTCGGGCCGCCCCATCTGCACCCAGTAGGCGCGCGCCATCTTCAGCGCCGACTCCACCGCCTCGGAACCGCCGGAGACGAAGTAGGTGAAGTCGAGCCCGCCCGGCGCGCGCTCGGCCAGCAGCTCCGCCAGCTCCTCCTGGGGATCGTTGGTGAACTGGCTGGTGTGGGCGAACTCCACCGAGTCGAGCTGGGCCTTGATGGCCTCCACCACCTCCGGCACATGGTGGCCGATGGCGGAGACCACCGCCCCGCCGCAGCCGTCCAGGTAGCGCTTCCCCTGCCTGTCGTAGAGGTAGACGCCCTTGCCGCGGGCGACCACGGGGTATTTCTTGTAGGGATTGCGGTAGAAGACGTGGCTCATGGAAACCTCGGTTCAGATCCGCCCTGCGCATGCCCCACGGGCCGCTTCAGGCGCAGCCGCCGGGACGGCACGGTCAGGAAGCGCACGGCGGATGGACTGTCCCCCTGCCCGGCGACCCGCGGCTCAGACCCGGACCACGGCCACCGAGCAGTGGGCGTGGCGCACGACCTTCGACGCACAGGAACCGAGCAGGACCTCATCGCCCCCCCGCTTGGCATAGCTGGGCATGACGATCAAATCGGCCCCGATTTTCTGCGCCTGCTTCAGGATCTGCTCGTAGGGGTTGCCCTCGGCCACGGCTACCGCCACCGGGACATCCTCCGGAACATGCCGCCCGGCGTAGGCATTGAGCTTGGCGCGGATCTCCTTCTTCGCCTCGCGCATCGCCGCGGAGGGGAAGTAGGAGGCCACGATGGGCATCCCGAAGCCGGGCAACACCGAGATCAGGTGCAGGCCGGTGTTCCCCTGGCGCGCCTGATCGACCGCGATGGCCATGGCCTTGCGGGCGAGCGGGGTGTCCTTCAGGTCAACCGGAACGAGTATGGTCTTGAACATGGTGATGACTCTTCCTTGCCTTGGAGCCCGACGCGGCCCCCGCGGCGGCCAACCGCCCGCCGCGGGCAGCCGGGCGAACGGGCCGCGCGGCCTCCCGCCTCAGTCGCGCACCACCAGCACCGAACGGCTGCAGTGGCGCACCACCCGGGTGGCATTGGGGCCGATGAGGTAGTCCTCCAGCTCGGGACGGTGGGAGGCCATGACGATGAGATCCGCGTCGACCTGCTCCGCCGCCTGGATGATCTCGTGGTAGATGGTGCCCTGGGCGACGATGTGCTGCACTCTCACCTCCTCCGGCACCCGCTCGCGCACCAGATCGTGCAGCCGCGCCCCGGCCTGTTCCAGGAGCTTCGCCTCGTAGTCCTCGGGAAAGTACTGGGACACCAGGCTCAACCCGAAATCCGGGATCACCGTGAGCACGTGCAGCCGCGAACCGAAGGCCCGGCAGTACTCCACCGCCGTCGGCAGGGCCTTGCGCCAGCTGCTCTCGTCCTCCAGGTCCACGCACAACAGGATATCCCGGTACATGATTTCCGCCTCTGGACTGTTGCGTAAGAAAAAATTCCACCACGAAGGCACGAAGGGCACGAAGAAAAGACAAAAATGAGATTAGCGCAGATTTACGCTGATTGACGTTGATTCCTGTGGTCGATTACGGGATTGCTTACCGACAATCCCGGTTGCGGTGTTTAGAATGCAGCGTGCCATCGGCCGCAAGCGGGCAACCAGGGAACGACAGCGCAACCCTCATCCGGAAATAAAAATCAGCGTCAATCAACGTAAATCTGCGGTTAAATGGTTTTTTCTTCGTGTCCTCCGTGCCTTCGTGGTGAGCGCTTTCCGATCGGCCGCGCACTTCACTCCGCCGCCGGCACCGGCTGCAGGCGGGCGCGGCGGCTGCGCTGGCTGACGACGACCAGCCCCAGCAGGATGATCGCCGGCAGGTACATGATCTGCCTGGGGGGAATGTCGGCAGGCTCCTGCAGACCCAGCACCTCCCAGTCGAAGTCCACCCGCGCCTCGG
>JAQVKR010000176.1 GCA_028694565.1 Gammaproteobacteria bacterium
GCTCACCCGCAGCCCCTCCAGCGGCCGCTCGGCCAGGAAGCGCTCGTGCAGCTGGCGCAGCACCGGCATCTCCGACCAGGCCCACTCGATGCGGCCGCGGCCGCCGTCGGCGAGGGACGGGTCGCGGATATCGGCGTTCACGGGACTGCGGGGGCTGTTGCCGGCCATGGGCCTCTCCTCGTCATTGGTCCGTCAGCGGGGGCGGATCTCCACCGGGACCAGGCTCAGCTTGCGCAGCACCTGGCGGGTGCGGCGGATGGGCCACCACAGGTAGAGGAAGATCTCGATGGGGCGCCACATGGCCACCCAGCCGCTGATGAGCAGCCCCTCCTCGACGATGCCCGCCAGGGTGTCGTCGCTCAGCAGCCCCACGAACCGCCGGGCGCCGATGCACAGGAACAGGAAGCTCAGCCCGATCAGCAGCGCGGTGCGCCCCTCGCGCAGGGTGTTGCGCAGCTCGCGGGCCTTCACCTCGGCGCGGTAGGCGAAATAGTGGCGAATGGCGTCGGGCGTGCTGCGGGCCGCCTCGCTCCCCGCCGCCGCCCCGGGCAGGTGGATGACCAGCTTGAGCGGCGCATCGAGGTGAAACTCGCGCGCCGCGCCGACGATGTACTGTTCCGCCTCGCTGTCCAGGTCCTTCTCCCGGAACGGCGCCGGATCCAGGGAGTTGAACAGCTGGCGCGCGTCGCTGATCTCCAGCTCGATGAGCCAGAACCCGTCTTCCCGGTGGTAGAGGGTGTCGATGGTGGCCATGTCGTGCCCGCCGCGATCCTGTCTTGATTCTGGGTCGCGGATGGGCGGGCGGCAAGGCGGATCCGGCCGCCGGCGGCTCAGTGCTGGGCGAAGTAGCGGCGCAGGTACTCGTCGAAGTCGATGTCGTCGGCCGCCTCGACGGCGCGCTGGTCGCTGATGGAGCTTGCCGCCAGCCCGGTGAACTCGCGGGTGCGATCGGCATCCTCCGGCAGGGCCATGAAATAGCGCTGGTGCTTGAGCGACATGCGCCGGGCGAAGGCGTGGAAGGTCTCGCCGTTCTCCCGCATCTCCCGCAGCATGCGGGCCGAGGGAGTCCGATCCGGGTCCTCCACCTTGGCCTGCTGGAGGCGCAGGGCCTCCAGGTAGCCCGGACCCTTCACCTCGTCCAGCACCCGGCAGACCCCTTCCATGGCGCCGGTCACCTCGGCGGCCCAGTCCTTGAGGCCGACCATGGCCCCGTTGCGGCGCAGCTCCAGTCCCGGCTCGCGGCCGCGGTGAGCGGTGGTCATCTCGTTCCAGTCGATGTTCTCCCGCTCGACCGCGTCGATGGGGGGGCTGTCGGCCAGCAGGCAGAACAGCGTCAGCGCCTCGAGGAAATGGAGTTGCTCCTCGTTCACCCCGAGGGGGTCGAAGGCGTTCACGTCCAGGGAGCGGAGCTCGAAGTAGGCCACGCCGCGGCGCGTCAGGGCGAGGGTCGGCTTCTCGTTGCCGATGGGCACCTGCTTGGGACGCACGGTGCTGTAGTACTCGTTCTCGATCTGGAGGATATTGCCGTTGAGCTGGCGGTACTTGCCGTCCACCTTCACCCCGATGGCCTCGTACTCCGGGCAGGGGGTCTCGATGGCGCAGCGCAGGCTCTCCACGTAGGCGTCGAGGCCGTCGTAGTTGGCCTTGATGCCGCGCTTGTTCTCCTGGTTGTTCTGGTAGCCGATGTCCCCCATGCGCAGGGAGGTGGCCCAGGGCTCGTAGTAGGTGCCCGGATCGAATTGCTGCAGCCGGTTGGGCTGGCCGCACAGGAACGACTTGCACACCGCCGGGGAGGCGCCGAACAGGTACGGCACCAGCCAGCCGAGGCGCTGCAGGTTGCGCAACAGGGCGAAGTAGCGGGTATCGATGAATTCCCGCAGCGCGACCCCGTCGCCCTCCAGGCCCTGCAGCCCGGCCCAGAACCCCTGGCCGAAGGAGTAGTTGAAGTGGATGCCCGCGATCACCTGCATCACCCGGCCGTAGCGGTAGCCGAGGCCGCGCCGGTAGATGGTCTTCATGGTGCCGGCGTTGGAGCCGCCGTAGCGGGCCAGGGGAATGCTCGACTCGCCGCGCACCACGCAGGGCATGCTGGTGGCCCACAGAATCTCCTCCCCGATGCGCGGATAGACGAAGCGCTGCACGTCGCGCAGAAAGCCCAGCGCCTCGGCGAAGGTGGCCATGGGCGGGGTGATCAGCTCCAGCAGCGGCTCGGCGTAGTCGGTGGTGATCCAGGGATGGGTCAGCGGCGCACCCAGCTCGGCCGGGTGGGGCGTCAACGCGAGGCTGCCCTCGCTGTTCACCCGCAGGCTCTCCTTCTCCAGGCCGATCCGGCTCTCTTTCAGCAGGGCGTGGATGCCGGAACCGGTGAGCCGGCCCAGCCGCTGTTGGATGGTTGCGTACAAGACGGAATGATTCCTCGGGACGTGGGCGCGCATTATAGCGCCGTCGCCCCTCCCGACCCAATGCCCCAGCGCCGCGCTGGGGAATCATCCGCCGCCGGATGGGTTAAGCTGTTGTTATCCCTTGTCTCGGACACGCCACCATGAGCCCGTCCCTGCGCCGCTCACTGCTCCTCCTCCTGATCCTGCTGGCCGCCCCCGGCGTCCGCGCCGAGGCCCTGGTCCTGCTGCCCGGCTACCTGGAGGACGGCCGCGCCTGGCGCGAGAGCGGCGTGACGGCGGAACTGGTGGCGGCGGGCTGGCGCGATGGCGGCAACCTGCTCCCCGGCCGGGGCGGCGTGCGCATCGCCGGGGGCGAGCGGATGGGCAGCCGGCGCTTCTATACCGTGACCCTGCCCACCGAGGCGCCTCTGCTGGCCCAGCTGCAGGCACTGGAACCGCTGCTGGCCTGGGTGCGCGCGCGGCACCGGGGCGAGACCCTGGCCCTGGCCGGCCACTCCGCCGGCGGCGTGCTCGGCCGGCTCTACCTGGTGCGCCACCCGGAGGCCGGTCTCGATGCCCTGGTGACCATCGCCAGCCCCCACCTGGGCACCGACACGGCGGAGCTGGGCCTGCTGGCCGGGCAGACGCCGCTGGCCTGGCTCGCCCCCTTCGTGGGCGGCGAGACCCTGAACCGCTCCCAGGGACTCTACTACGACCTTTCCGGCACCCGGCCGGGGGGATTCCTTGACTGGCTCAACCACCAGCCCCACCCCGAGGCGCTCTACGTCTCCATCGTCCGGCGCCAGGACGGCCTGCTGGGCATCGGCGACGTGGTGGTCCCGCCCCGCAGCCAGGACATGAACCAGGTCCCGGCCCTGCGCGGGCGCGCCCGCACCTGGACGGTGGACGGCCTGCATACCCTGGAACCGGCGGATGGCAAGCGGATACTGGAGGCGCTGGCGCTGCTGGGGCGGACGTGAGCCCAGTTGCCGGCCGCCGGCCTTGCCGTGTTCCGGATGCCGCCCCATTTCCCGTCACGGGAGTGCATCGCGGAGCCGGGTTGCAGGCACCGGGCAATCAGCACCCACATCCAGGGCTTCCCGCTCCCGCAGAACGGAACCCACTCGGGCCATTCCGCCAACACCAACCAGACATCCCCATGCCCATCGTTTCCCGCGCAATATTCCCTTCCGGATGTCCCTGGCGCCTTGGCGGTAAATCCGGCGCCGCCCGCGAGCGGATGCGTCGCCGCCCGGGTCAGTCCGTTCCGGTCGGCCGGAACGCCCCGGTCTCGCCATCCGGCGGCGGCACCGGGAGATCCAGCTCCGGCTCCACCGCCGCCTCCGGCAGCAGTTCCACCACCTCGGGGGTGGTGCGCACCAGGGTGACGAATTCGCCCTGCGCTTCGGCCGGTATGGAAACGCCGGTGCGCATGCGGTAGAGCGCGAACAGCCCCAGCAGCCCCAGCACCCCCGCGATGGCGGCGAGCAGGCTGCGGGCGCCCAGCATTTCCATCAGCAGCCCCGCCCCCGCCGGGCCCAGCGCCGCGCCCACGCCATAGATGAGCAGCAGCCCGCGGGTGGCCTCCAGCACCTCGGCATGGGAAACGTGGTCGTTCACGTGGGCCACGCTGAGGGCATAGAGGGCGAAGGCGACGCCGCCGTAGAAGAAGCTGACGACGAAGAGCGCCACGGTGGAGACATCCGCCAGGAACCAGCCGGCCAGGGACAGCCCCGCCGCCACGAAGCAGAACAGGGTGAGCACGCCGCGGCGATCGAAGCGATCGGAGAGATGGCCGACGGGCCATTGCAGGAGGGCACCCCCGAGAATGGTGGCGCTCATGTAGGCGGCGATGCCGGCCGCATCCAGCCCGATGCCCTGGGCGAACACCGCGCCCATGCCCCAGAAGGCGCTCAGCACGAGGCCGGTGACGAAGGCGCCGGCGACTCCCAGGGGCGAGACCCGGAACAGCTGGCCGAGGCCCACCACGGCGGGTGTCTCGACCGGCTGCGGCTGCAGCACCCGGGTCAGGGCCACGGGGACCAGCCCCAGGGAGACCAGCATGGCGATGATTCCGAAGGGCATGAAGGCGGCCGGGTCGGCCACCAGGATCAGGTACTGCCCGCCCGCCATGGCCAGCAGGGTGGTCATCATGTAGACGGAGAGCATCTTGCCGCGCTTCTGGTTCGGGGCCAGCACGTTGAGCCAGCTCTCGATGACGATGTAGAGGCCCACCAGGCAGGCGCCGCTGATGACCCGCAGGGCGCCCCAGACCACCGGATGGACCCACAGCGCGTGGGCGGTGACGCAGACGGAGGCCACCGCCGCCATGGCGGCGAAGGCGCGGATGTGCCCCACCCGGCGGATGAGCGAGGGGCAGGCCCGGGTGCCGAGGATGTAGCCGGCGAAGTAGGCCGACATCACCAGCCCGATCACCTGCTCGGAGAAACCCTCGATCCCGGCGCGCACGCCCAGCAGGGTGCCGAGAAACCCCACCCCCACGAGCAGGGTGCCGATGCCAAGCAGCAGCGACGAGATGGAGGTCACGACCGTGATCACGATTGTGGCTCCCCGTCCATGCCCCAAGGATCGCAGACCCGGGCGGCCATTGCATCCCCGGGGCGGACCGCCCATGCCGGGCAGGCCGCCCGGCGGTGTTCATGACGGCGCCGGTGGTGCAGAATTCGACCCCATGACCCCGGACGCACTGGAGATCCTCCACACCACCTTCGGCTATCCCGCCTTCCGCGGCCTGCAGGCCGGGATCATCGACGCCCTCGCCGCCGGAGGCGACGCCCTGGTGCTGATGCCCACCGGCGGCGGCAAGTCGCTCTGCTACCAGATCCCGGCGCTGATGCGCCCGGGCACCGCCATCGTGGTCTCGCCCCTCATCGCCCTGATGCAGGATCAGGTGGCGGCGCTGGTCCAGAACGGGGTGAGCGCCGCGGCGCTCAACTCCAGCCTGCCCGCCGCCGCGGCCCGGGCGCTGGAGGAACGCTTCCTGGCCGGGGAGCTGGACCTGCTCTACGTGGCACCGGAACGGCTGATGACGCCGCGCTTCCAGGAGCTGCTGGGGCGGGTGGAGATCGCGCTGTTCGCCATCGACGAGGCCCACTGCGTCTCCCAATGGGGACACGACTTCCGCCCCGAGTACCTGCAGCTCTCGGTGCTCCACGAGCGCTTCCCCGCGGTGCCGCGCATCGCCCTGACCGCCACCGCCGACGAGCCCACCCGCCGCGACATCATCGAACGCCTGGGCCTGGCGGAGGCGCGCCTGTTCATCAGCGGCTTCGACCGCCCCAACATCCGCTACCGCATCGTGCAGAAGCGCAACGCCCGGGATCAGCTGCTGCGCTTCCTGGAGGCCGAGCACCGGGGCGATGCGGGGATCGTCTACTGCCTCTCCCGCAAGCGGGTGGAGGAGACCGCCGCCTGGCTGCGCGAGCAGGGCCGCGACGCCCTGCCCTACCACGCCGGCCTGCCGGCCGAGACCCGCGCCGCCCACCAGGCGCGCTTCATCAACGAGGAGGGGGTGGTGATGGTGGCCACCATCGCCTTCGGGATGGGCATCGACAAGCCCAACGTGCGCTTCGTCGCCCACCTGGACCTGCCCCGCAGCGTGGAGGCCTACTACCAGGAGACCGGCCGCGCCGGCCGCGACGGGCT
>JAQVKR010000177.1 GCA_028694565.1 Gammaproteobacteria bacterium
AAGAAGTCCCCCGCCGACGACAGGGTCCTCATTCCGTGCACCCCGCCGCCGCCGGGCGGCGCACCCCCGGTGCGCTACCAGGCCATGCCGGGCGAATCGCCCAACGGTTTCTCCACCGGCTACATGCGGCTGGGCTGAGGGAGCCGCCGGCATGGCCGTGGCCGTGGCCGGGCGTTCAGGCCGCCCGCCGCCCCGGACGCCGCCGCCAATCTGCCGTGCCCCGTCCGGGATCTCACACGCCGGGCCGCGGCCGTGGCATGATGGGAGCCCGTTGCCGGCCGCGCCATCCCCCGGAGCCTGACATGCCCACACCCGTGCAGTTCGACGCCCACGCGGCCCTGGCCGCCGCCCGCCCCGGTCGATTCGCCCCGCCGGGCGATGGGGGGGCGGCATGACCATCTGGGTGGACGCGGACGCCTGCCCGAACGTCATCAAGGAAATCCTGTTCCGGGCGGCGGAGCGGGTCCGGCTGCCGCTGGTCCTGGTGGCCAACCAGTTCGTGCGCACGCCGCCGTCGCGCTACATCCGGGCCATCCAGGTCGCATCCGGGTTCGACGTGGCGGACGCCCATATCGTGGAGCAGGTGCAGGCGGGGGATCTCGTGGTCACCGCCGACATCCCCCTGGCGGCGGCGGTCATCGAGCGCGATGCGCTGGCGCTCAATCCCCGCGGCCGGCTCTACACCGAGGACAACGTGCGCCAGTCCCTGGACCTGCGCAACATGATGGAGGAGCTGCGCGCCGCCGGCCTGGCCGGCGGCGGGCCGCCGGCGCTGAACCAGGCCGATCGCAAGGCCTTCGCCGCGGAGCTGGACCGCTACCTGCACCGCGCCGCCCGGGCGCGCGGCTAGCCGCGGAGAGACCGCGAAGCGCCGGCGCACGCCCCGCAGACCGCCAACGGATCGACAACCATGCCGGAACCAATCCAGCTGCTCCTGTTCATCACCGCCTCGCTGCTGCTCATCGTGGCGCCGGGCCCGGACATCCTCTTCCTCGTCACCCAGGGCGTGACCCGCGGCCGCGCGGCGGGACTGGCCACGGCGTTGGGGCTGGCGGCCGGCAACCTGGTCCATACCCTGGCCGCGGCGCTCGGCATCTCGGTCGTGTTCCGCACCTCGGCGCTGGCCTTCGAGGCGCTGAAGGTGGTGGGCGTGGCCTACCTCCTCTACCTCGCCGTCAAGGCGCTGCGCCACCGCGGCGAGTCGCTCTCCCTGGCGGGCGAGGCGCTGGCCGGCCCGGGCTGGATCCTGTTCCGGCGCGGCCTGCTGATGAACATCCTCAATCCCAAGGTGGCGCTGTTCTTTCTCGCCTTCCTGCCCCAGTTCGCCGACCCGGCGGCGGGCCCGGTCTGGCTCCAGATGCTCGTCCTCGGCCTCCTGTTCACGCTCCTGGTGGTGGGGGTGTTCGGCGTCATCGGGCTGACCGCCGGCAGCCTGGCGGGCTGGGTCCGGCGCGGCTCAGGCGCCGGCTCGAACCGCTGGTTCGCCTGGGGGGTGGCGGGGGTGTTCGCGGCGCTGGCGCTGCGCCTGGCGCTGGTGGAGCGCTGAGCCCGGGATTCAAGCCGGAGGGGATTCGAGCCACAGGGGACACCGGGAGCCCGGAGTGCGAAGCCGCATCCGGGAGCGCCCCGGCGCGCCCGGGGCGCCGCGCGCTCCTGCAGCGCTTCCCCGCCCCACCGGAGCCTGCCGCCCGGCCGCCTCCGTGCCCTCGGTGTCCCTGTGGCAACCCTCCGGGCCTTTTCCGCGCCCCTGGGGGCGGCGGTCTACACTGTGGGTGGACCATCTCCAGGGGAGGCGCGCCATGCCCGAACTCACGCTCGTCATCGGCAACAAGAACTACTCGTCCTGGTCGCTGCGGCCGTGGCTGGTGCTGCGCCACTTCGGGGTGCCCTTCGAGGAGGTGCGCCTGCCGCTGGATACCCGGGAGTTCGAGCTGAACATCGGGCGCTATTCACCGTCCGGGCGGGTGCCCGTGCTGCTGGACGGCGGACTGCGCGTGTGGGAATCGCTGGCCATCTGCGAGTACGTGGCGGAACGCTACGTGATGGGCGAGGCCTGGCCCGGCGATCGCGGGGCGCGGGCGGTGGCGCGGGCCGTCTCCTGCGAGATGCACGCCGGCTTCGCCGCCCTGCGCGGGGAGCTGCCCATGAACTGCCGGGGCCGCAGGGCCGGGGTGGCGCCTTCGCCGGCGGCGCGGGCGGACATCGACCGGATCGCGGCGCTGTGGCGCGAGTGCCGCGACCACCGGGGCGCGCCGGGGCCCTGGCTGTTCGGCGAATTCAGCATCGCCGACGCCATGTTCGCCCCCGTGGCCCTGCGCTTCGACACCTATGGTGTGGACCTGCCGGGAGAGGCGGAGGCGTACGTGTCGACCGTGCTGGCCCATCCGGCGCTGCGGGAGTTGGTGGCGGAGGGGCGCGCGGAGAGCGAGGTGCTGGAGGCCGAGGAGCGCGGCACCCCCGCCCGCTTCTGATCTCAGAACGCCGCGTTGAGCTCCAGGAACCACCCCGCGCCGAACAGGTCGCCGTTGGCGGGATCCGCGCCCGCGTCGAGCAGGTTGCGCGCCAGCAGCGAGAGGCTGCCCGGGCGGCGGCGGCCGCCGAAGCCGTAGGCCAGCCGCAGGTCGAGCTGGCGGGCGTCGTCGTAGGGGGCGTCGAAGCGGTCGGTGGGCACCGGGCTGTGCCAGTACCAGGCCAGGCTGCCGCTCAGGCGCGGGGTCAGGCGCCGCAGCGCCAGCAGGCTCGCCGTGTGCAGCGGTGCGCTGCGGTAGTAGCTCGGAACGCCGCTGGCATTGCTGCGGTCGAGATCGGTGTAGGCGTAGCTGAGCAGGACCCGGGTGTCGCCGTCCGGGCGCCAGGCGAGCTGGGCCTCGGCCCCGGTGACGGTGGCCGTGTCCTGGTTGCGGTAGTCCAGCGGCAGCGTGGAGGTGTAGCTCACCAGCTCCTCGAGCCGGTCCCGGTAGAGCTTGAGGTTGATCGTCAGCGGCAGCGATCGGAGCTCGCCCACGTAGCCGATCTCGCGGCTGAGGATGCGCTCGGGCGCCAGGCCCCCCGAGCTGACGCCCAGCGGCAGCTCGATGTCGGGGGGGAGGTGGATGCGGTAGTCCAGCGCCTCCTCGAACAGCACCGGCGTGCGCACCGCGCCGGAGACGGCGGCGCGCAGGGTATGTCCCGCCGCCACGCGGGCGTTCAGGGCGATGCGGGGGGAGAGGTGGGTGCCGGTGAGATCGTCGTTCTCCACCATCAGGCCGCCCTGCAGCAGGATGCCCCGGCCCAGGCTCCACTCCGCCGAGCCGAACAGGCGCTGCAGGTCGCTGTCGAGCCATTTGTCGGTCCCGAAGTAGGGGCGGGATCGCACCCGGTCGCGGCGCAGCCCGGCGCCCCAGGCGACCCGCAGGCCGGGGCGGGGGTGTTGGCTGCGCTGGAACTCGAAGTCGTAGCGCTCGTCGCTGATGTCGAGACTGAACGGCAGGCTCAGGCCGTCGAGGTCGTAGCGGGAAGTCTCGTCGGCGCGATGCCGGTTGTGGTAGAGCTGCAGGTGGAGCTCGTCCCCGCGGCCCAGCACCCGTTCCCAGCGCAGTTGCAGGAAGGCGCTGGCCACGGTCCGCTCCGAGGTGCCCTGCAGCGTCGAGGCCGGGGGGATCTCGCGGTCGCCGCCGTTATAGCCGAGCTGCAGCCGGAGGCGGTCGTCCGGGCCGAGGCGCAGGTCGGCGCGCCCGGTCAGGAGGTGGATCCGGCTGTCGTCCTCCAGGTTGTCGAGCCCGCCGTCGCGCGTGTACCCGGCGCTGAAGCGGTAGTCCAGGCCTTCCCGGCTGCCCGCGTGGCGCAGGAGGGCGCGGCGATGACCGCTCGAGCCGGTGCCGAGGGTGGCGTGGGTGCCGGTTTCCTCGGCCGCCGTCCGGGTGGTGATGCTGATGACGCCGAGGAAGGCATTGGCGCCGTAGCTGACCGCGTTCGGGCCGTGGATGATCTCGATGCGCTCGATCTCCTCGATGGCCAGCGGCAGGTCCGACCAGGGCACGCCGCCGAAGGCGGGCGTGTAGACGGCGCGGCCATCCACCAGCACCAGCATGCGGCGCGAGTACTGTCCGGACAGGCCGTGGTAGTTCACCACCGGCGAATGGCCGTTGACGTGGCTCAGCTGGAAGCCGGGCGCCAGCCGGACGAGTTCGGGGATGGAGCGGGCGCCCGAGGCCTCGATCAACTCCCGATCGATGACGGTGACCGTGGCCGGCGCCTCCGACAGGGGCTGGGCCAGGCGGCTGGCCGAGAGCACCGTCGGCAGGGTGTCGAAGAAACTCTGCTCGGACGGCAGCGCCCGGTGCTCCGTCCCGGCCTGTGCGTGGGCCCCCGGGAGGAGCAGCAGCAGGGCGGTGGCGGCCCCGGGGAGCAAGGCATTCCTTTGCGCGTACATCGTCGATCTCCTTCACTGCGCCCGGTCCGTCGGCATCCTGCCACGGCAACCGCCGGGCTTGCCGCGTCGCCGGCGGCAGCCCCATGCAGTGAGGGAAAATTGTCCCTGATGGCCGGGTGGCCGTCAACGCGCCATGGCTGGCATTTGCGGCCCGATTTGGGCACGATCGGGATCTCCGCACAGCAAGGGGCGATGTGCGCCGACCCGGTCCATGGGCCGGTGGTAGGCACTACCGTGCGTCCCGTCTTTCACCTGAATCCCAGGCCAGCGCCGTTCGAACCCGTCGCGATCGCGAGCGTGGTCGCGCGCGGACGGTTTCGGCGCCGTGGCGCGGGGATGCGAGAATCTGCCGGTTGCAGAAAGAGGAAACAGCCATGTCCGAAGCCAACATTCGGGAACGTCCGCCGATCACCGTCACCAGCCTCGACCTGGAGCGCCTGGAACGGCTGCTGGAAAGTCCCGTGCATGACGACAACCCGGTCGCCCAGGAGCTGCAGGTCGAGCTCAACCGGGCCCGTGTGGTGGAGCCCCGCGAAGTGCCGCCGGAGGTGATCACCATGCACTCCACCATCCGTTTCGTCGACGAGGTGACGGGTGCGGAGCATGAGTTGACCCTGGTCTACCCGCACGAGGCGGACGGCACGCCGGGGCAGGTCTCGGTGCTGGCCCCGGTGGGCAGCGCGCTGCTCGGGCTGTCGGCGGGACAGAGCATCGACTGGCCCCTGGCCGGCGGCCGCAGCACCCGGCTCAGGGTGCTGTCGGTGGTCCGGCAGCCGGAATCCCAGGGGGAGTATCACCGTTGAGGCGCCGGCAGCGGCCGAATCCGTCCGCTGCCGCCTGTCACGCCTTCCGGCACAGGCGATAGAGCTCGATGAAATGGCGCACATCGTTCGCCGCGCGGTGGCGCGGTCCCGCCACACGCGCCCGGGCCTGCCGATCGAGCTCGCCGAGGCGCTGTTCGATGTCGGATCCGCCGGCGAGCTCCGTGAACCACAGCGCCTGGGCCGCGGCGAGAGTGAAGGCCGGCTCCATCCCCGCGGCCTGGAACAGCACCTGGAGCCAGAAGCCGTCCCAGTCGGGGGCGTCGGTATGCAGCCGCAGCCCCTGCAGAACGCTGTTCATGCGTCCCGCCACCCAGATCGGCGTGCGGCCTTCGCGGTGGAGCAGCCCCGGCGCGATGTGATGGATTTCCGTCTCCGCCACCGGATCCCAGTCGGTCCATTCGGGCACCGGCCGGGGATCGATGAGGTGGCTCTCCACGCTGCCGTCGCCCAGGCTCCAGGCCACTTCGATGGGATAGGAGCGGGGGTGGAGGCTGCTGGCCTCGAAATCGAGGAAGCAGGGCAGGGTGGGGTTGCGCCGGGCCATGTCAGGGTCCGGCCGGCGGCGTCTGCAGGTCCGCGGCCTCGAGCACCCGGACGATGTTGCGCACATCTTCCAGCGCCCGGTGCGGTACCCCCTCGAACTTCAGCCCCAGGTGGCGCAGGGTGGCGGCGATGCAGCGCCGCGGGGTGCCCAGCTGCCGGGCCGCCTCGTCCTTGAGATTGGTGTGGCGGGCGCCGGCCAGCGGGAACGGGAGGCCGTGCTTGCGGCACTCGTCCTCCAGCTGCAGCAGGT
>JAQVKR010000178.1 GCA_028694565.1 Gammaproteobacteria bacterium
GATCTCGGGAGAGCCGGGGGCGCGGGACCCGGCCCGGGACGGCTGCGGCGTGCTCTGGTACTCGCCGCTGGTGCCCATGCGCCCGGAAACGGTGGCGGACTACGCCGGGATGGTCACCCGCGTCGCGCTGGAGCACGGCATCGACCCGCTGATCACCCTGACCAGCCTGTCGGCGCGCTGCTTCGACAGCACAGTGCCGCTGCTGTTCGACCGCGGCGATCCGCTGCACGGGGACCAGGCCCGGCGCTGCTTCGCCGCCCTGTTCCAGGCCGGCCGCGACCGGGGGCTGCTGCCCTACCGGCTGGGCGTGGAGGAGATGGAGCGCTATGCCCGGCTGGCGCCGGGGGCCGGCGCGCTCGCCGCGCGCCTGCGCGCGGCCCTGGACCCCGGCGACATCCTCTCGCCCGGGCGCTACACCGCGCAGCAAGAGGGAGGCGCCGGCGGGAAGGGGGCCTGAGTTCCGCGCCCGGGCGAGGCGCGGGCGGATCGGACAAGCGGCGAGGGGTCCCGCCGCCTCAGCCCGGCAGCCGCTCCTGCAACCGGGCGTCCGCCTGGCGCACCGCCTCGGCCGAGGCTTCACGCTCCTCGCGCAGCCGGCGGGCCAGCTCGGCGTCGGCCAGCGCCAGCATCTGGGCCGCCAGGTAGCCGGCATTCTTCGCCCCGGCCTTGCCGATGGCCACCGAGGCGACGGGTATGCCGCCCGGCATCTGCACGGTGGAGAGCAGCGCGTCGAGCCCGCTCAGGGGGCCGGCATCGATGGGAATCCCGATCACCGGGCGCAGGGTATGGGCGGCCACGGTTCCGGCCAGATGGGCCGCCAGGCCGGCGGCGCAGACGAACACCCGGCAGCCCCGGGCCTCGGCGTCGGCGATGTAGTTGCGGGTCGTCTCGGGGGTACGGTGGGCGGAGGTCACCTTGACCTCGCAGGGCACTTCGAGCTTGGCCAGCACATCCAGGGTCGCCTGGACGACCGGCAGATCGGAGTCGGATCCCATCAATACGGCTACAAACGGCTCGCTCATGATTCTCTACCTGTTCGTCAGCGGCTGACACCCGCCCGGGCGCGGGCGGACACTCCGGCACCCATCAACCGGATGCCTTTTTCCTCGGTGCGCTCTTCTTTTTTGGCGCCGCCTTCTTCTTGGGCGCCGCCTTCTTCTTGGGTACGGCCTTCTTCTTGGGCGCCGCCTTCTTCTTCGCCGTCCCGGCCGCCGCGCCCTTCTTGACCCGGCCGCGTCCGCGCCGCTCCGGCGCCTCGGCCAGCAGCTGCAGACACTCCTCCAGGCTCAGGCTCGCGGGCTCGCGGTCCTTGGGCACCCGCGCGTTCTTCTTGCCGTCGGTGATGTAGGGGCCATAACGGCCGTTGAGCACCTGCACCGCCGCGCCCTCAAAGACCTTGATCTCGCGGTTGGCATCCGCCTCCTTCTTCGCCTGGATCAGCTCCAGCGCCCGCTCCAGGGTGATGGTGTGGGGATCGTCGCCACGAATGGAGACATACTTGCTGTCGAACTTCACGTAGGGGCCGAAGCGGCCGATATTGGCGGTGACCTCCTCGCCCTCGGGCGTTTCGCCCAGGAAGCGGGGCAGCTGGAACAGCTGCATGGCCTCGTCGAGGGTGATGGTGTCCATGCGCTGCCCGGGGCGCAGGCCGGCGAAGCGGGGCTTGTCCTCGTCCTCGCGGGTGCCGATCTGGACATAGGGGCCGAAGCGCCCGATGCGCACGCTCACCGGCTTGCCCGACTCGGGATCGGTTCCGAGCTGGCGCGCCTGGGAGGCCTCCTCGCGGCTGAGATCCTCGGCCCGCTCGATGTCGGCATGGAACGGCCCGTAGAACTCCGCGAGCATGTCGCGCCAACGCTTCCGGCCGGTGGCGATCTCGTCGAACTCCGCCTCCACGTTGGCGGTGAAGTTGTAGTCGATGACCTCGCTGAAGTGCTTCACCAGGAAGTCGGTGACCACCCCGGCCATGTCGGAGGGGAACAGCTTGCCCTTCTCGGCGCCGGTGACCTCGGTCTTGTCCTCGTTCACCACCCCCGCCTCGCGCAGCACCAGGATCCGCACCCGGCGCTCCTCGCCCTCGCGGTCCTCCTTGCTCACGTAGCCGCGATCCTGGATGGTGGAGATGGTGGGCGCGTAGGTGGAGGGACGGCCGATGCCCATCTCCTCGAGCTTGCGCACCAGGGTGGCCTCGGTATAGCGGGCCGGCGGGCGGGTGAAGCTCTCGCGGGCCCGGATCTCGGCCAGGCTCAGCGCCTGCCCCACGGTGAGGGGGGGCAGCATCTTCTCCTCGTCGCCATTGTCCTGGTAGACCTTGAGGAAGCCTTCGAAGGTGAGGACCTCGCCCTTGGCCACCAGCCGGTCCTCCACCGCGGAGATGGCGATGGTGGCGACCGTGCGCTCGATGCGCGCGTCGGCCATCTGCGAGGCGAGCGTCCGGCGCCAGATGAGCTGGTAGAGCCGCTGCTCGTTGCGATCGCCGCTGATGTTGTCCACGGCCAGGTCCGTGGGCCGGATGGCCTCGTGGGCCTCCTGGGCGCTGGCCGAGCGGGTCTTGAAGCGCCGGGTGTGGGCATACTCCCGGCCGAAGCGGCCGCCGATCACCTCGCGCGCCTGGCCCAGGGCCAGGTCGGAAAGATTGACCGAGTCGGTACGCATGTAGGTAATCTTGCCCGACTCGTAGAGGCGCTGGGCGATCACCATGGTCTGGCGCACCGAGAAGCCGAGCTTCTGCGAAGCCTCCTGCTGCAGGGTGGAGGTGGTGAAGGGCGGGCGCGGCGAACGGGTGGCCGGCTTGACCTCCAGCCCCTCGACCCGGAACTGCGCCTCCCGCAGCTGCCCGAGAAAGACCCGCGCCTCCTCTTCGGTGGGGAAGTCCCGCCCCAGCTTCGCGCTCAGCGTGACACCCTCGCCCAGATCGAAATCGGCGCCGACCTTGAACGTGGAGCTGGCGCTGAAGGCGTCGATCTCCCGCTCCCGCTCCACCACCAGGCGCACCGCCACCGACTGTACCCGGCCGGCGGAGAGATCCTTGCTGATCTTCTTCCACAGCACGAAGGAGAGCTCGTAGCCCACCAGCCGGTCGAGGATGCGCCGGGCCTGCTGGGCGTCCACCAGATCGCGATCGATGTGACGGGGCCTGGCGATGGCGTCCAGAATGGCCGGCTTGGTGATTTCGTGGAACACGATGCGGCGGGTCTCGTCCACGTCCAGCCCGAGCGCTTCGGCCAGGTGCCAGGCGATGGCCTCCCCCTCGCGGTCCTCATCGGTAGCGAGCCAGACGGTGGCGGCCGTCTTCACCTCGCGGCGCAGCTCCTGGATGGTGGACTGCTTGTCCGCGCTGATCTCGTAGGTCGGCTCGAAACCGTTGTCCACGTCGATGGACAGGCCCTTGCGCGGCAGATCGCGCACATGGCCATAGGAGGATCTCACGACGAAATCCCCGCCGAGGAACTTCTCGATGGTTTTCGCCTTGGCCGGCGACTCCACGATAACCAGGTTCTTGCTCACAACGACGACGTCTCTTCTCTAAGGTTCCGCTGTTTCCCGCCAGAAAAAAAGAAAACCCGCCTCAGCAGCGGGTACCTGACGCGCATGCGGCGGGTTGCCGCATGAAAACTCGATTCCGGCGCCCGGGCACGGTTCCTGACGGCACCGGGCCTGTCAACCCCTCAGTGGAGGCTGCCGCCCGGTCCCTCGAACATCAAATCCTCCATCAAGGCGACCGCCGCCTCCTGGCCGGGCTGGTTGAACAGGACCATGAGCACGATCCACTTGAACTGATCGATGTCGATCTCGTCGCTGTCCAGCGCCATGACCCGGTCGATCACCAGTTCGCGCATGCAGCCGTCCAGGACCCCGACCTGCTCCAGGAACAGCAGGAAGCCCCGGCACTCCAGGTCGAGCTTCTTGACCTCCTGCTCGGTGAAGACCCGCAGCGCGGCGGTGCCGCAGGCGACGCCATGGGGCTGCCCGGCCTGCTGCTCGGCCAGCCCCTCCAGCCAGGAGAAGGCCTTGTGGATCTCGCCGCGGTGGAAGCCGGCGTCCTCGAGTTCCTGCCTGAGGGAATCCTGGTCCGCCTCCGGGCCCGATTCGCTGTTCATGAAGTTCTCGAACAGGTACATCAGGACGTCCAGTACATTCTCTTTCATCTCAGGCCCTCGTTGCCCGGGTAAACAACCCGCCGGGTACGGACTCTACGACACCCTGCAGTTCTAGGAGCAACAGCATGGAGGAAACCGCTTCCGGGGTCAATCCGCTGCGCTCCACCACCACGTCCACCGAAACCGGGTCGTGGCCGAGCGCCTCGAGCAGGCGCCGGTAGTCGGGATCGGTGGCGGCCGTTTCCGGCGCCGGCGCCGCTGCCGCGCCGGAGCGGCCCGCGAGACCCGCCAGGTAGAGGGGCCCCAGCTCCTCGAGGATATCCGCCGCGGCCTCCACCAGTTTCGCCCCCTGGCGGATGAGGCGGTGACAGCCGCGGGCGAGGGGATTGTGGATCGAGCCCGGGATGGCGAACACCTCCCGGCCCTGGTCCGCGGCGGCCCGGGCGGTGATGAGCGAACCGCTGCGGATGGCCGCCTCCACCACCAGCACTCCGAGGCTGAGGCCGCTGATGACGCGGTTGCGGCGGGGGAAATGCTCGGCCCGGGGCGGCACCCCCGGCGGGAATTCCGACACCAGCGCCCCGCCGCCGCCGGCGATGCGATGGGCCAGTTCCCGGTGCGCGGCGGGGTAGACCCGATCCAGGCCGTGCCCCAGCACCGCCACCGTCAGCCCTTCCGCGGCCAGGGCGCCCTCATGGGCCGCGGCGTCGATGCCCAGCGCCAGGCCGCTGACGATGCCCACCCCCCCGGCGGCCAGGTGGCGGGCGAAGGCCGCGGCGTTGTCCCGCCCCCCCGGCGTGGGATTGCGGCTGCCCACCACCGCCAGCAGGGGCAGGGCCAGCACTTCCGGATCACCGTGGACGAAGAGCACCGGCGGCGCGTCGGGCAGCGCGCGCAGCAGCTCCGGATAGGCGGGATCGGAGAGGGTCAGGGCATGGTTGCCGGGGCGGGCGACCCAGTCCAGATCGGCATCGATGCGCGCCGTGTCGGGCTCCCGCAGCCAGGCCCGGGCCGCCGCATCGAAGCCCATCCGGCGCAGGGTCGCGGCGCTCGCGCCGGAGGCGGCCTCCGGCGCGACGCCCCGGGCGAGGAGATCGCGGAACGCCGCCGGCCCCACGCCGGGGGCCCGCAGCAGCGTGAGCCAGCCGCGCAGGGCGGGCTCATGGGTAGGTGACCGGGTCATCCCGACCCTCCGTCGGCTTCCTGCCGTTGCTTTCCGCCCGGGACCCGCGGGCGCTTCCCGGCCGGACCACCGCGGCGGCCCGGACCCGGACGCCGCGGGTGAGCGCCCGCCGGGCCGGCTCTCAGGGGTTGCGCACCCTGTCCAGCACGTGAATGGCCTGGGTGGCCCGCATGATCAGCGCCAGGCTTACCCGGTCGAAGGTCCGGTAGACCATCGCCACGCCGGCACGCTCATCCGGCAGATGCACCGTGTCGCGGGGATCCGGCGTCACCGGGTCCTCGATCACGTTGCCCGCCTGGTAGACCGCCAGGACATGGCCGGGCTCGAGGCCGTCGCGGACGCCACGGTTGAGAACCACCGTGTCGTACTGGCCGATCTGGGTCACGCCGTCATAGACGGAGATGATCTGGCCTTCCACCGTCTGCTCCGGCGCCCGCGGCATGAAGTAGGGGCGCACCGGCTCCTCGGGGATCGGCAGCAGCCGATCGCCGTCGATCGCCTCGCGGGTGGTGGTGGCCAGCATCAGGGTGGCGGGATCCCCGGTCCGCTGCAGATCCGCCTGGCCCACGTGAATGGCCTCGTAGCCCAGCACTTACTGGATCTGGGGGTCGATGTAGGGGCCGCCCGGCCGGAATACGTTGAAGCGGGTCTGGGCGTCGTCCTCCACCGCGCGCACGTAGACCCGATCCCCGGCGCCGGCGATGATGTGCTCGCCGACGCTGGCCA
>JAQVKR010000179.1 GCA_028694565.1 Gammaproteobacteria bacterium
CGTTGTAGGCGCGCAGCTGCCGCTCGTAGGTGGCGTAGAGGCGCGCGGCGGCCGCCTCGGGCGCGTCGGCGGCGCGGGAGAGCGCCGTGGCCGGGTCCAGCAGGTCGTTCTTCCAGCGCGAGATGCGGTGCAGGTGCGACTCGGCCAGGGCCGGGTCGGCCCCGCTGTCCTGGCGCAGCAGCTCGCGCACCAGCCCGGCGGTGTCCTGGGCGTCGAGAATGGTGAACCCGGGGCGCAGCCCGAGGCGCCCGTGCTCGCGGCGCAGGATGTTGAGGCCGAGGGTGTGGAAGGTGGAGACGGTGAGGTCGCGCACCTCGTTCTGGCCCAGCAGTCCGCCCACGCGCGCCTTCATCTCCCGCGCGGCCTTGTTGGTGAAGGTCACCGCGGCGATGTTCCGCGGCGCCAGGCCGCATTCCCGGATCAGCCAGCCGATCTTCTCGGTGATGACGCGGGTCTTGCCGCTGCCGGCACCGGCCAGCACCAGCAGCGGGCTGTCGAGGTGGCGGACCGCGGCCTGTTGGCGCGGGTTGAGTGAAGGCATCCGGGATCAGGCGGGGAGTACGGGGCGGCGATTATCCGCCATCGCCCGCGGCGCGACAACCGGCCGCGTCACGACCGGATCACAGCGAGGCCTCCAGGGCCTGCTTCACCCGCGTGAATTCGGCGGCGGCTTGCCGGAACAGCTCGGCGGCGCCCGCGGTGGTGCCGGAGCGGCCCAGCGCCTCCATGTTCTTGGCCAGGGCGGACAGGGGCATGGCGCCGAGGTTGGCGCTGCTCGATTTCATGGTGTGGGCGGCGATGCGCAGGGCATCGGCGTCGCTCTGCCCGATGGCGTCGCGGATGGCGACCAGGCGCGTGGGCGTGTCCCTGAGATAGGTCTGGATCAGTTCGGCGAAGGCGTCTTCCATGATCTCCCGCAACTCCACCAGGACGGCCTTGTCGACGGCTGGGGCGCGGGGCGAGGGGGCTTCGGTCTGGGTCATCGTGTCAACACCTGGTCCGGTGGAGTGCGCGGGTTCGGTCAGCCACTTGCGCAGGGTATCGGCGAGCTGGCTGCGTTTGACCGGCTTGGACAGGTAGTCGTCCATGCCGGCCTCCAGGCAGCGTTCCCGATCTCCCTCCATGGCGTTGGCGGTCATGGCGATGATGGGGATGCGGGGCAGTCCCTGCAGCTGCTCCTGCCGGCGGATTCCGGCGGTCGCCTCGAAACCGTCCATCTCCGGCATCTGACAGTCCATAAGCACTGCATCGTAGTGGCTCCCGAACACCGCGTGCAAGCCCTGGCGTCCGTTGTCGGCCATATCCACCATCAGCCCGAGCTTGGTCAGCATGGCGCGGGCCAGTTTCTGGTTGGTGGCGTCGTCCTCCACCAGCAGGATGCGGCCGGACAGGGTCTCCGCGGCCGGCGCCGGCGATTCCGCCGGCGCCGTGCCGGCGGTCCCGGCCAGCAGATCCAGATCCAGATCCGGAAGATCCAGCGGGGGGCGGCTGGCGGGGCGGGCCGGCGCGGCCGCCGCTGCCGGCTCCAGGCCTGCCCCGGAGGCGGCTCCGGCGGGGGCGGCCCGCTGCAGCCACTGGTGCAGCATCCGGCGCAGCTCCAGCTGCTTCACCGGCTTGGCCAGGTAGTCGTCCATGCCGGCGGCGATGCAGCGCTGGCGATCCCCCTCCATGGCATTGGCGGTCATGGCGATGACGGGCTGGCGGGCCCGTCCCTCCTTCTTCTCCCGGCGGCGGATGGCGGCGGTGGCCTCGAAACCGTCCATCTCCGGCATCTGGCAGTCCATGAGGACCACGTCGAAGCGGCCGGACTCCAGGGCGCGGACGCCTTCCCGGCCGTTGTCCGCCAAGTCCACGCTCAGCCCCAGGCGCTGGAGCATGGTCCGGGCCACGCTCTGGTTCACGGGGTTGTCCTCCACCAGCAGAATGTGGCCGCTGAGGCGGGCGGGCGGTTCCGTGTCGGCGGGTTCAGGCGACGCCGGGTAGGGCTCCGAGGCGGAGCGTTGCGGCGTTTCCAGTGGCACCATGCCGCCGGTGTAGTAGGTGTCGCGGTTGATGGGTTCGCGGGTGAGCGTGGCGAGCAGATGGAACAGCTCGGCGGAACGCAGCGGCTGGGCCAGCACGCCCTCGAAGCCGGCGTCCAGCTCCGCGTCGGTGTCGCCGGAGGAGCCGAGCAGGAGCAGCACCACCGGTGAGAAGATGCGGTTGTCCTTGATCTGGCGGGACAGGCGCAAGGGGTCGGTGCCGCGCAGCTTGGAGTCGATGATGGCCGCGTCGAACAGCCAGGACAGGCCGATGCGCGCCGAGTAGTTGAGCTTGTCGATGGCCTCCAGCGCGTTGTCGGCGCTGTCGAAGGAGGCGCCCCAGCGGCGCAGCAGGTTCTCGATGGAATCCCGGGTTTCGGGGTTGTCGATGACCAGCAGTACCCGGGTGCCGCGCAGGTCCACGCGCACCCGTCCGCTGCTGGTCACCGGCTTGCCCAGCCGGATGGTGAACCAGAAGGTGCTGCCCACCCCCTCCTGGCTGTTCAGCCCGATCTGCCCGCCCATGAGCTCCACCAGCCGCTTGGCGATGGACAGCCCCAGCCCGGTGCCGCCGAACTTGCGGGCCATGGACTGGTCCCCCTGGGTGAAGGGCCGGAACAGCTGGGCCTGGACCTGGGGCGTCATGCCGATGCCGGAGTCCTCCACCTCAAGGCGCAGGATGACATCGGCGCGGGTCTCCCGCAGCACGCTGGCGCGCACTTCGATGAAGCCGCGCTCGGTGAACTTCACCGCGTTGCCCACCAGGTTGAGGAGAATCTGGCGCAGGCGCGTGGGATCGCCGCGCAGCTGGGTGCCGAACCGCTCGGGGACCGACCACTTGACCTTCACCCCCTTTGCCTCGGCGCGCTTGCCCATCAGGGCGCAGACCTCGGAGACGGTGCGGCGCAGGTCGAAGTTGATGTCCTCGAGATCGAGCTGCCCCACCTCGATCTTGGAGAAATCCAGCACGTCGTTGATGATGGTGAGCAGCGACTCCGCCGAGCTCTGGGCGGTGGACACCAGGTCGCGCTGCTCCTCCCCCAGGGGCATGTCCGCGAGGAGCTCCAGGGTGCCGAGCACCCCGTTCATGGGAGTGCGGATCTCGTGGCTCATGGTGGCCAGGAACTCGCCCTTGGCGCGGCTGGCCTGCTCCGCCTCCTCCTTGGCCTGCTTGAGCGCCGTCTCGATCTTGCGCCGCTCGCTGATCTCCGCCTTCAGCCCCTCGTTGAGCTGCTCGCTCGCATCCTTCGCCGAGCGGAGGTAATCCACCAGGTGGATGTTTTCGAATCCCAGCTGCAGGGAGCGGGTCATGGACTGGTTGATGCGCCAGGCCACGCTCAGCATGAACACCATGTAGACCACGAACATGAAGCCCATGGCGCGCTGGATGTCGGTCTCCTGGGCGAAGAACTGCAGCATCGCCGGGGTCAGGCACAGCACCGTGAAGGCGGCCAGGGTGCGCAGCGACAGCGCCAGCACCGGCACGGCGCCGGCCACCAGTCCGGCGAGGATCAGGGCCAGGAAGGCCTGGTGGGGAATGGACTGCGGCGGGAACAGCAGCACCCCGGCGATGCCCCAGGCGAGGCCCGAGAAGAGGGTGCCGACCGAGAAGCGCTGCATCCAGCGCGCGGCCTCGCCGGGGCCGGGACGGGTGCGCCGGTAGGCCACCAGGGTGGCGTAGCGTGCCGCGATGATGAACACCACGGCGAGCAGCCAGCCCGTGACCCGGGCGTAGTCGAGCCGCTCCACGAGCAGGAAGGCGAGCACGGCGGCGGCCACCAGGGTGGCCAGGAAACCCTTGGCCGCCTGGTCGTAGAGCATGCTCACCCGTGCGGCCAGCAGCTCGGCGGCGTGATCCTCCACCGGCCGGGTCTCGGCCGCGATGGTGGGCAGGATGGTGCCGTTGTGGGTCAGCTCCGGGGTGCTCATGTAGCCTTTTCGGGTCTCCATCCAGGCCGCGCACCGCGGCCCTGCCATATTCCCGAACTGTCGCTATGGTTATCGGGGTTCAATTCATCCGCCCTGGGGCGGGAATGTCAAGCCGGCGCGGCGGGTATCCGGCTGTCGAGTCTACTCCGAATTGTGAACCGGTTCGCGCGCTCCGGCGTCCGGCAGCCAGCGCATTACCGCTTCGCGCAGCACGCCCAGCTTCACCGGCTTGCTGAGGAAGTCGTCCATCCCCGCGTCGAGGCAGCGGTCGCGGTCGCCCGCCAGGGCGGCGGCGGTCATGGCGATGACGGGGGTGCGCGGCAGCCCCCGTTCCTGCTCCAGGCGCCGGATGGCGGTGGTGGCCTCGAAGCCGTCCATCTCCGGCATCTGGCAGTCCATCAGGATGACATCGTACCGGTCCGACGCCACTCTCTGCATGGCGGCCCGCCCATTGGCGGCCACCTCGGCATCCAGCCCCAGCTTGCGCAGCATGCTGCGCGCAACCTTCTGGTTCACCGGGTTGTCCTCCACCAGCAGGATGCGGCCGCTGAGGTTCTTCGCCCCCGCTCCGGGATCCGGCCGGGCCGGCCGGTCGTGGCGCAGCACCGTCAGCAGCGCATCCTGCAGCTGGCCCTGGCGCACGGGCTTCATCAGCCAGGCGTCGATCCCGGCCCGCTCGCTGTCGCCAGGGGTGACGGAGCTGAGCAGCACCAGGGTGGTCCGGGCCAGGCGGGCGTCGGCGCGGATGCGGCGGGCCAGTTCCAGCCCGTCCATGCCGGGCATCTGCAGATCCAGCAGGGCCACCGGCAGGGGATTGCCGGCCTCGGCGGCGGCCCCGAGCTTTTCCAGGGCCGTCCCGCCGTCCCCGCACTCGACGGCCTGCAGGCCCATGTGGCGCAGGTAGTCGCGCAGGATGAGCCGGTTGGTGGCGTTGTCGTCGACCACCAGCGCCCTCAGTCCGGCGAGCTCGGCGAGCTGTGGCCGGCCCTCCTCGGCCACCCGGCCCAGGCGTACGCTGAACCAGAAGGTGCTGCCCAGGCCGGGGCGGCTGTCCACCCCGATCTCGCCGCCCATCAGCTCCACCAGCTGCCTGGAGATGGCCAGGCCCAGGCCGGTGCCGCCATAGCGCCGGGTGTCGGTGGAGTCGGCCTGGTAGAAGACCTGGAACAGGCGCTCGCGGGTGGCCGTGTCGATGCCGATGCCGGTGTCGCGGATGGTGAAGCGGAGCCGGATCCCGTCCTCCGTGGCGGCCTCCGCCTCCGCGCGCACCACCACCTCGCCGGCCTCGGTGAACTTCACCGCGTTGCCCACCAGGTTGGTGAGCACCTGGCGCAGGCGGAAGGGATCCCCGCGCACCAGGGTCGGCAGCGGGGCGGGGATGTGGCAGGCCACTTCCAGCCCGCTGGCGGATTGGCTGCGCGCCAGCAGCGCGGTCACCTCCTCCACCAGCAGCGCCGGATCGAATTCCAGCTGCGCCAGTTCGATGCGCCCGGCCTCGATCTTGGTGAAGTCGAGGATGTCGTTGATGAGGTTGAGCAGGCTGTCGGCGGAGCTGCGCGCGGTGTCCACGTATTCGCGCTGCTCCTCGGTGAGGGCGGTGTTGCCGATCAGCTCCAGCATGCCCAGCACCCCGTGCATGGGGGTGCGGATCTCGTGGCTCATGCTGGCGAGGAATTCGCTCTTCGCCCGCGCCGTGCCCTCGGCGTTGCGGCGCGCCTCGGTCAGGGCCCGGTGCACCCGGTCGGAGCTGATGGCGAGGCCGATCTGCTCGCCGATCTGGCGCAGGGTCTCCAGGTGGTGCGCCCCGGGCTCCCCATGCGGGGGGGTGGGCAGGAGCAGGAGCCCGAGCTGCTCACCGCCATGTCCGAGCGTTACCAGGTAGTGCCCGTGCGCGGGGCCGGGGGCCGGGCAGTGGCCGGCCAGGCCGGAGTCGCTGCACAGGGCGGCGACCCGGACGGCCGGTTCCGGGGTGGGCGCGCCGCAGGCGAGCGCGTCGAGGGGGAGCCGGGGCGGCGGCTCGAACCCGGGATGGTCGGCCGGCTCGCCGTGGACCAC
>JAQVKR010000180.1 GCA_028694565.1 Gammaproteobacteria bacterium
ATCGATGAGCGCGCCGGTACCGAGGTACCAGGCACCGTCGCTGAAGCGCATGCGCAGCAGCCCCATGGCGGAGTAGGGGGGGATGGCCGCATTCCAGACACGTTCCGACATGGCGCCTCCCGGGCCCGGGCCGGCTGCCGGCGGGGCCGGGCCCCGCCGGAGTACGGGTTCAGATGTCGAGGTCCGCAACGAAGGTGCGCGCCTTGTCGCCCAGCTTGTCGACCACCTGCTGGCGCACCTGGGCGTAGACCTCCTCGTTCAGGTTGACGGTCTGGGCGCCCTGGTAGAAGCCGCTCTCCGAGCTGGAGAACTGCATCCACAGCAGGCGGGTCACCTGCTGGGTGGTGCTGAAGTAGAAGGTGCCGACCTTCATCACCACCACGCCGTCCGATTCGCTGCACACGCCGATCTGGAAGTTGCCCTTCTGCAGGGAGTGGCTTTCCTGGTTGAAGAGCACCACCCGGCCGTCGTCGTCCGTGAGCGCCTTCATCGCCTCCAGTGTTTCAGTCACCACCGCGATATCGTTCTGGGTGGCGATGGCGGCCAGGATCTTGACCACCACCTCGTCGACCGAGAAGGTGGCGCCGGCCGTCTCGAAACGGGTGAAGTCGAAGGCCTGGATGACCCAGCCCACATTCTCCAGCACGGTGCGGTAGAAGTCGTACCACGCCTCGGTCTTCTCCTCCCGGTCGAACTGCTTGTTGGCGGCAAGCTGGGCCAGCAGGGTGGAGTTGAGCACGTCGCTCTTGTGGGTGGCGCTCAGGCCGGCCACGAAGGAAACCATGCTCCCGTCGTCCACGTAGCCGCCCTTCTCGGTGTCCACCAGCCGCGGGGCCGCGGGGATCAGGCGGGCGAGCTCGGGGGGCGGCTCGGCCAGTTCGAGCCGGTCGATGAAGCTCCGGACTTCAGCGATGTTCCTGGTGGCGACATCCATGACAGTCTCTCCTTTTCACCGGGGGTCAGTCCTGAGGACACTAGACCATGGGGCGCCGCATGGCGGGGAGTGGTTCGATAGGCTTGAGGGAGGAACGTCGGGCAAGGCATTGTTTTACCTGAGGCGGCCGGAGCGGGAGTGGATCGAGGCGCACAGGAGAATGCGTCGAGTTCGCACGCCCCTATCCGCGTAATCGACGCTCCGTCGGGTCGTGGACGAAGCCCCGATCGCGCCCCGGTCCCGCGTGATTCCGGCGACCGCTCCGTTCCCGTGGGGTGCCGGGCGCGGCGCAGGAGCGCTCGCCCCGGCGTGCCCCATGCCGCGCGCGGCCCAGCGGGTTACACTGTCAGGCCAGGAATTCCGCGGACAGGAGAGCGAACCACGATGAAACCGACCGAACCGCAGCTGCAGCGCCCCGGCGCCGGGCTGCCGCCCCTGGAACTGGCGCTGTCGCGGGCCGGGTTCCGGTTGCTGCGGCGGGTCTTCTCCGATACCCGGGCCACGCGGCTGTTCTTCGACGAGGGGCGCCGGGTATTCGAGATGGCCCGGTCCACGCCGCTGCCGCTCGCCGGGGAACCGGTGCTGATCCGTCGCGTCCCCGGCATGGAGGACAGCAGCGGGAACTGGTCGGTCTACATGGTGCTGGACCATCTGCGGCGGGTGAACAACGGCATCGCGCGGATCATCGCCGCGCTGTGCGCGGGCGAGGGCGGACTTGAGGAGGTGCGCATCGAGGCGGTCAAGCCCGATCCGGACGCCATGGTGGAGGTGCTCGGCCCCTACGAGGCCTCCGTCGAACGCTACCTGCAGACGGTCAAGCGCAACCCGCGGCTCGCCGGCCGCGGCACCCATCCCCATCCCTGGTTCGGCCCGCTGGACGCCCACGGCTGGCACTGCCTGGCGGCGCTGCACCACCGCACCCACCGGCGCCAGATCGAGCGGATCCGGGAACAACTGGGCGTGTCGGAGTCCAATTCCATGTGACAGCGGCAGCGGGGGCGGCGAGATGGAGATTCGTGTCAGGCGTATCTACGCGCCGCCCGCCCGGGACGACGGGGTCAGGGTCCTGGTGGATCGGCTCTGGCCCCGCGGCGTGGCGAAGTCGAAAGCGGGCGTGGACCACTGGGTGAAGGCGGCGGCGCCATCCGATGAGCTGCGCCGGTGGTTCGGTCACCAACCGGGGAAGTGGGAGGGATTCCGCGAACGCTACTTCGCGGAGCTGGATGGGAATCCCGCCGCGGTGGCCGAGCTGAGGCAGGCGCTGGGCGACGGGACGGCGACCCTGCTCTTCGCGGCACGGGATGAGCGGTACAACAATGCCGTCGCCCTGCGGGAGTACCTGGAGAAACGCCGATCAACCCCGGCAGCCGACCCTGTAGCGGCGTGCTGAATGGGGCTTTGTCAGGGTTTGGGTTAGTAAAGGAGCGAGTCCCGATGAACAGAGTCCTGCTATTGCTGCTGAGTGTACTGATGACCCCGGTCGCCGCGACGGAACGGGAACAGGTCGAACTGCCGCCGATGATGCGCGAGCACATGCTCGCCAACATGCGCGACCACCTGGAATCCCTCAACGGGATCCTCGAGCACCTCGCCGCGGGACGGATGGACCAGGCCGCGGAGCTGGCCGAGCAGCGGCTGGGCATGAGCTCCCTGGACGACCACGGGGCGGCGCACATGGCCCCCTACATGCCGGAACGCATGCAGGCGCTCGGGACGGACATGCACCACGCCGCCAGCCGTTTCGCCCGCGTGGCCCAGGAGGGCGACCCCCTGCCGGCCTACCGGGCACTGGCGGAGGTGACGGGGGCCTGCGTGGCCTGTCACGGCGCCTACCGGGTCCACTGAGAGCGGGGGCGCGCCCGTCCGTTCCGGAGACTTTTCATCGCCTCCTGACCGGGCTGCATGGATTCCAGACCCCGGAACAGGGGCGCCCCAGTAGAGCTGCCCGGATTCAACCATGGAACCGTATCGCTATCTCGAACAGGTTTCCCGCGAATTCGACCGGATCCGCACCCGGCAGCAGGCCGAGACGGTCCTGGACGAGCTGGAGTTTCTCTACGACGCCCTGGATCCCGAGTTCCAGGATCTCTGCACGGATCTCATCGAGCGGCTGACACGCCGGCTCCGGGAGCTGGCGTGAGCGGGATCAGCTGCTACTCGATCCGGCGCCTCTGCCCCCTGCGCAGCACCATCCAGGTGGCCCAGGACGAAACCGCGCGGGCAGTGAGCTACGACGGCGTCAACTGGCAGATCCAGGTGCTGAGCCAGTGGTCCCAGAACCGCTGGGGCAGCCTCAACGCGGGGGACCGGGGCGGGGGCAGCTACGCCCTCTATGCCGTCTGGTCGGCCGGCGAAGGCATCGCCTTCCTGCCGCGCAACCCCATGCTGAGCCGCACGGAGTTGGAGGCGGCGAGCGCGGAGCTGCTCCGCATCCTGCCCTCCCTCGATGTGCCGTTCCCGCCCGGGGACCCCTACGAACTGTGGTGGCTCGACACCCGCGATGAACCCCTGGCGCTGCTCGCCAGCGCCGTCAACCGTCTCGACCTGGCCGGGGGAGTGATGCCGCGCTGGCGGGCCCTGCCCGACGGCGAGGTCAGCTATGGTCCGGCCGGGGCCAGCCACGAGCGGCTGCAGCTGGAGCAGCGGGTGCGCGCCGCCGCGGGCGGACCCAGCCGGGCCCAGTGGTTCCGGCGTGACGAATCGGGCCGCGGGGTGCCTATCGAGGGCGGCGGGCCGCTGCACTGCCCCGGGGGCCTGGGGCCGGGGCACTTTCCGGTCCTGCCCCTGCGGGAGCATTGGGACGATCCGGTCACGGCCACCCTGGTGCGGGACTACCTGGAGTGGATGGCGCCGGTGCTGTTGACCCAGGGGGGATTTCCGGACCAGACCCGGCTCCGGCTGGAGACGGCCGCGCGCAGGCGCGTCCTGGAAGTGGATAATCTCTACCGCCTCTACCCCGATGTGGTCGATGAGGACAACCTGAAGGCGGCGCTGGTGGAGGCCGCCCTGCGCAAGCGTGCGTGAGCAACGCGTACTGAAACACCGGAGGAGACACGATGGCAGGCAGGCAACCGGACAATGGCAGGCTCGACCGCGTGGTGGCCGAGGCCCGCCGCCAGCGCGAGGAGCGGGAAAAGGGCTACCGCGAGCGGGCCCTGAAGCTCTATCCCTGGGTCTGCGGACGCTGCGGCAGGGAGTTCACCCGCGAGAACGTGCGGGAGCTGACGGTCCACCACAAGGATCACAACCACGACAACAATCCCCTGGACGGCAGCAACTGGGAGCTGCTGTGCCTCTACTGCCACGACAACGAGCACCAGCGCTACCTGGAGGCGGCCAGCGGCCTGGGGGTGGGGAGCGGCGGGACGAACGGCGACGCGGCGACCCACAATCCGTTCGCGGGACTCAAGGATCTGCTCAAGGGGAGCCGGTGACCGGCAGGCGCGGCTTCCGGGCCGGCCGACAACCCATGCAGTGGCTATGGCAGCTAGCCGGCGGTTGCGCCCGCCGCTTCAGCGGAAACGGTTCCCGGAGGCGGTCCGCGCCGGCGTGGTCCGTCGCCGGGTCAGCACCAGAGCGATGCCGCCGAGAATGGCGGCGGAGGCGAGCCCCAGGCGCAGCGTGAGGAGTTCATCCAGCAGCAGGACGCCCCCAAGGGCGGTGATGACGGGCACCGAGAGCTGGATGGTGGCGGCCTGGGTGGCGGCGAGGCCGGCCAGCGCGGCGTACCAGACGACATAGCCCAGCCCGGAGGCCACGGCGCCGGAGAGAACGGCGAGGAGCAGGCCGGCGCTGTCCGCCCGGGCCTCGCCGGCCAGCAGGAAGGGCGGCATGGCGGCCAGCGCCAGGGGCACGGCGCCGAGGAAGTTTCCGGCGCTGGCCCGCAGGGGCTCGGTCACGCCGCGGCCGCGCAGGGAGTAGAGGCCCCAGGCCATCCCGGCGCCGGCCATCAGCCCCGCGCCCAGGGGCTCGGGGGCGGCAATCCCGGGCAGCAGCAGGTAGACCAGGCCGGCAACCGCCAGCAGGATGCCCGCGCCGCTGCGCCGGGTGGGCGCCTCGCCGGCGCGCAGGCCGGCGCCGATCATGGTGAGCTGTACCGCCGCGAAGAGGATCAGCGCGCCCGTGGCGGCGGTCAGGGAGCGATAGGCAAAGGAGAAGCAGATCGCGTAGGCGAACAGCGCCGCGGCCGCCACCCAGTCGGGCCGGGTCCAGGCGCTGCCGCGGCGGATGCGCACGATGAGCCACAGGGTCAGGGCGCCGGAGGCCAGGCGGACCAGGGTGAAGGTCGCCGCGTCGATGGGTGTCGAGTCCAGCGCCTGGCGGGCGAGCAGGGAATTGGCGGCGAAGGCCAGCATGGCCAGGGCCGTCAGCAGAAGGGTGCGCAGCCGCGGCAATGGATGTTCCAGCTTCTTTCCCCCTCAGCCGGAGGCGCCGGTCATGGCACGCCCGGCACCTCGGTCAATCGGTTCCAGTGCGCATCGGCGAAGCGTCCGGGGTCGATTCGCCTGTACCTGAACTCAACAGTCAGAAATATGGACGACGCAGCCGCAGGGAATCGTCCCGGCGGTTCCGGGAGTATATCAACCTGTACATGTTTCGATAAAACATGATGATAGCGCGTTATGTTGGAGTGAAATCCCGTTTTCTAAGGACAATGACGCCAGCCCTCGCTTGACCTTTGTCCCTTATCCCTTAACCCTTCTCCTTAATCCCCTATCCCGCCTGATCCAATGACGCCTTGAGCACCTTGCGCCAGTGATGCAGGGTGGGCTCGGTGTAGCCGTTGGGCACCTCGCGGCCGAGGAAGATGAGATCGCGCGCGGCCTGGAAGGCGATGCCGTCGAACTCCGGGGCCATGGGGGTGTAGAGGGGATCGCCGGCATTCTGGGCGTCCACCACCGCGGCCATGCGGCGCAGGGTCTCAAGCACCTGGTCCTCGCTGACGATGCCGTGGTGGAGCCAGTTGGCCACGTGCTGACTGGAAATGCGCAGGGTGGCGCGGTCCTCCATCAGCCCCGTGTCGGTGATGTCCGGCACCTTGGAGCAGCCC
>JAQVKR010000181.1 GCA_028694565.1 Gammaproteobacteria bacterium
GATCATCGACCTGCGGGTGGATCTGGTGCAGACCTCCTGCGGCTTCGGCGTGCCCCTGTTCGACTACGTGGGGCAGCGCGACGAGCTGACCCGCTGGAGCGAGCGCAAGGGCGAGGCGGGCATCCGGGAGTACTGGGAGACGAAGAACCGCACCAGCCTCGACGGCCGGCCCACCGGGATCCTCGGGCCGGAGGAGTAGCCGGCCGCCGGCCGCCGCCGCCCCGGGCCGCCTTGCCGGTCCCACCCCCGCGGTCCACACTGAAGGCAGGAAAACGGCGACGGAAAAGGGGGCGGAATGGTTCAGGTCAGGCGCCTGGTGCTCGACGTGCTCAAGCCCCACCACCCCGACGGGCTGGAGTTCAGCCGCCACCTCGCCGCCGTCTGCGGGGAGTGCCGGCTGCGGCTCACGGTGATGGAGGTGGACGAGAGCACCGAGACCCTGCAGCTGGTGGTGGAGGGCGCATCGCTCGACTTCGAGCGGCTGCGGGCGGCCATCGGCGAGATGGGAGCCTCGCTGCACAGCATCGACGAGGTGGAGGTGGTGGGCGGCGCCGACGCGGAGGCCTGAAAGCCGGTGACAGCGCCCATGGAACGCGCCTGCGCAGGCCCCGGGATCCGGCCCGGCGGCGCCCGAACCCCGGGTGAATTCCGGGCGCATCGGGGCCGGTCGGCATGAACCTGCTGCGCAACGCCGCCTTTCTCCTGCGCATCAGCCGCTCCCACGGCATCCTGCGGCGCTACTTCGTGGTCAACGGCTTCGACGGCGCCCTGGCCATGCTGGGGCTGATGACGGGTTTTCTGGTGAGCGGCGAGGTGGGGCTGGAAGTGGTCATCCGCGCCTGCCTGGGGGCCGCCGTGGCCCTGTTCATGAGCGGGATCACCAGTGCCTATGTCAGCGAATCGGCCGAGCGCCGCCGGGCCTTGGACGAGCTGGAGGGGGCGATGGTGGCGGACCTGCGCCACTCCGCCCACGCCGACGCGGCGCGCTGGGTGCCCCTGCTGGTGGCCGCGGTCAACGGCCTCGCGCCCCTGCTGGTGGCGCTGCTGGTGATGACGCCCCTGTGGCTGGCGGACGCGGGCGTGCCGCTGCCCCTGCCGCCGCTGCCCGCGGCCGTGGCCATGGCCTTTCTCGTCCTGTTCGGGCTCGGCCTGTTCCTGGGCCGCGTGAGCGGCGGGTTCTGGCTCTGGAGCGGCCTGCGCACCCTGCTGGTGGGTGTCGCGACGGCGCTCATCATCCTGTTGTTCATCCACTGACGGGTAATCGGTGATGGGTGCGGGCAATGGGGCCGCGTGAGCGCGGCGAGCAGCTGAGCGAGGCCATCCGTTGGCACTGCCTGGAGCCGGCGGCGGCGCTGGAGCGCCTTGGCGGCGACGGGGAGCGCGGCCTGTCCGCCGCCGAGGCCTGGGCGCGCCTGGCCCGTCACGGGCCCAACCGGCTCGCCGAGGGCCGCCGGCGCACGCCGCTGGGCATGTTCCTGGGCCAGTTCGCCGATTTCATGATCCTGGTGCTGCTGGCCGCGGCGGTGGTCTCGGGGGCGGTGGGCGAGCCCCAGGACACGGCGGCCATCCTGGTCATCGTGCTGCTCAACGCGATCATCGGGACGGTGCAGGAGTACCGGGCCGAGCGGGCGGTGGCGGCCCTGCGCCGGCTGGCCGCGCCCACGGCGCGGGTGATCCGCGACGGGGCGGCGGTGATCGTGCCCGGCAGCGGGCTGGTGCCCGGGGACACGGTGCTGCTGGAAGCGGGCGACGGCGTGCCGGCGGACCTGCGGCTGCTCGCCGGGGAAGGGCTGGAGGCGGACGAGTCGGCGCTGACCGGGGAGTCGGTGGCGGTGGCGAAGACCCCGGCGGCGCTGCCGGACCCGGAATTGGCCCTGGCCGAGCGCCGCAACCGGCTCTGGAAGGGCACCCTGGTGACCCGGGGGCGGGGACGCGGCGTGGTCACGGCCACCGGCATGGACACGGAGATCGGCCGCATCGCCGGGCTGCTGGGCGGGGCCGAATCGGTGCGCACCCCGCTGCAGAAGCGGCTGGCCCGGTTTGGCCGGACCCTCGCGCTGGCGGTGCTGGCCATCTGCGCCTTCATCTTCGCCGCCGGCCTGCTGCAGGGGGTGGAGCCGCTGCTGATGCTGCTCACCGCCATCAGCCTGGCGGTGGCCGCCATCCCCGAGGCCCTGCCGGCGGTGGTGACCGTGGCGCTGGCGCTGGGGGCGCGGCTGATGAGCCGCAGCAACGCCCTGGTGCGGCGGCTGCCGGCGGTGGAGACCCTGGGCTCGGTCACCGTCATCTGCAGCGACAAGACCGGCACCCTGACCGAGAACCGGATGCGCGTCGAGCGCCTGGTGGCGGCGGGCGAGGAGCGCGGGGCGCTGCCCGCCGCGGACACGGCGGCCGAGCCTTGGCGGCGCCTCGGGCAGGCCCTGGCGCTGAGCAACGACGTGGAGTCCGGCGCCGGGGGGGCGGCGCGCGGCGATCCCACCGAGCTGGCCCTGTGGGAGGCGGCCGCGGCCGCCGGCCACTCCCGCGAGGCCCTCGCCGGGGCGCTGCCGCGGGTCGCGGAGCTGCCCTTCGACAGCGAGCGCAAGCGCATGAGCACGGTGCACGGGGCGGGCGGGCGCCGCATCCTCTTCACCAAGGGCGCGCCGGAGCAGGTGCTGCCGCTGTGCACCCGCGAGCTGGCCGCCGGGGGGGAGCGGCCGCTGGATCCGGAGGCGGCGCTCGAACAGGCCCGCGTCCTGGCCGAGGCGGGCTACCGGGTGCTGGCGCTGGCCTGGCGCGAGGCCGGGGAGGGGGAGCCGGAGGCGGCGCTGGAGGCGGGGCTGTGCCTGCTCGGCCTGGCGGCGCTGGCGGACCCGCCCCGGGCGGGCGCGGAGGGGGCGGTGGCGGAGTGTCGCGCCGCGGGGATCGTGCCGGTGATGATCACCGGTGATCACCCGGGCACGGCGCTGGCCATCGCCCGGCGGCTGGGCATCGCCCGGGATGCCGGGGAGACCCTCACCGGCGCGGAGCTGGGGGAGCTCTCCGATGCGGCCTTCGCCGGGCGGGTGGAGTCGATCCGGGTCTACGCCCGGGTGAGCCCGGAGCAGAAGCTGCGCATCGTCAAGGCGTTGCAGGCCCACGGCGAGTTCGTGGCCATGACCGGCGACGGGGTCAACGACGCCCCGGCCCTCAAGCGCGCCGGCATCGGCGTGGCCATGGGCCGCAAGGGCACCGACGTGGCCCGCGAGGCGGCCGACATGGTGCTGCTGGACGACAACTTCGCCACCATCGTGGCGGCGGTGCGCGAGGGCCGGCGCATCTTCGACAACATCCGCAAGTTCATCAAGTACACCATGACCAGCAACGCCGGGGAGATCTGGACCCTGTTCCTGGCCCCGCTGCTGGGGCTGCCCATCCCCCTGCTGCCCATCCACATCCTCTGGATCAACCTGGTCACCGACGGCCTGCCGGGGCTGGCGCTGGCCGCGGAGCCGGCCGAGCGGGGGATCATGGACCGGCCGCCGCGCCCGCCCCGGGAGAGCATCTTCGCCCACGGCATGTGGCAGCACATGATCTGGGTGGGGCTGCTCATCGGCGGGCTGTCCATCCTGGGCCAGGCCTGGGCGGTGGGCACGGGCAGCGCCCACTGGCAGACGGTGGTCTTCACCGTTCTCACCCTGGCGCAGCTGTTCCACGTGCTGGCGGTGCGTTCCGAGCGTGAGTCGCTGTTCCGCCGGGGGCGGCCCGGCAACCCCGCGCTGCTGGGCGCGGTGCTGCTGACGGTGGGGCTGCAGCTGGCGGTCATCTACCTGCCGGCGCTGAACGGCATCTTCCGCACCCAGCCGCTGAGCCTGGCGGAGCTGGGCGCCTGCTTCGCCCTGGCCGCCGTGGTGCTGGTGGCGGTGGAGGCGGAGAAGGCGCTGGTGCGGGCCGGGCGGCTGTACCGGGACTAGCCGCCCGGGCGGCTCCCGGCATGGTATAAATTGAGTCTCTTCCGAACGCACCGTTGTTGTCCATGACCGCCACGCGCATCGAACTGGAGCATGTTGTTTCCGCCGGCGAGGAGCGGGACGCCTGCACGCTGCTGGCCGCCCTCTCCGGCCTGCCCAAGGGGCGCGTCAAGGACGCCATGAGCAAGGGCGCGGTCGGGCTTCGGCGCGGACGCGCCCCCGCGCGGCGCCTGCGCCGCGCCACCGCCGCGCTGTACGCCGGCGATCGGCTCTCCCTGTGCTATGACGCCGGGCTGCTCGCGCGCCAGCCGCCGCAGGACCGCCTGCTGCACCGGCTGGGCCGCTACAGCGTCTGGTACAAGCCGCCCGGGCTGATGGCCCAGGGCAACCGCTGCGGCGATCACTGCAGCCTCCTGCGCCAGGCGGAGCAGGCGCTGCGGCGGGAGGTCCACCTGGTGCACCGGCTGGACCGGGAGGCGGAGGGGCTGATGCTGGTGGCCCACGACGGGGAGGCGGCGGCGAAGCTCTCGGCGCTGTTCGCCAACCGCCGGGTGGAAAAGCGCTACCGGGTGGAGGTGCGCGGCGCGCCGGGCCCGGTGGGCGCCGCCGGGCGCATCGACACGCCGCTCGACGGCAAGCCGGCGCTGACCGCCTACCGGGTGACCGCGGTGGACGCCGGGCGGGGAACGGCCTGGCTGGAGGTCGCCATCGAGACCGGGCGGCTGCACCAGATTCGCCGCCACCTGGACGCCATCGGCCACCCGGTGCTGGGCGATCCCCGCTACGGCACGGGCAACCGGAACACGGAGGGGTTGCGGCTCAGCGCCTGCCGGCTGGCCTTCCGCTGCCCGTTCACCGGCGCCCGGCGCGAGTTCAGCCTCGACGCCGCGGGGAGCGGCGCCGCGGCGGCGGGCGGGGAAGCCGCCGCCGGCCCGGAACGGACGGCGTGAACGCCCCCTCCGGCCTCGATCGGCAGGCCCGCCTGCTGCGCCGGGCCACCCTGGCCTCGGTGGTGACCGCGAGCGTGCTCATCGCGGCCAAGCTGGTGGCGTGGCTGCTGACCGGCTCGGTGAGCCTGCTGGCCTCGCTGGTGGATTCGCTGATGGACGTGGCCGCCTCCATCATCAACCTGATGGCGGTGCGCTACGCGCTGGAGCCGCCCGATGCCCAGCACCGCTTCGGCCACGGGAAGTCGGAGGCGCTGGCGGGGCTGGCCCAGGCGACCTTCATCGCCGGCTCGGCGGTGTTCCTGGTGTTCCATGCCGTGGACCGGCTGCTGCACCCGGTGCCGCTGGCCGATCTTCCGGTGGGCATCGGGGTGATGGTGTTCGCCATCGCCGCCACGGCCGTGCTGGTGGCCATCCAGCGCCACGCCATCCGCCACACCGGCTCCACCGCCATCCGCGCCGATTCGCTGCACTACCTCACCGACCTGCTCGCCAACGCCGGCATCATCATTGCCCTGATGCTGTCGATGCTGGGCTGGCAGGGAGTCGATCCCCTCATTGCCATCCTCATCGCCGCCTACATCTTCTGGAGCGCCTGGGGCATCGGCCGGGAGGCCACCCACGTGCTCATGGACCGGGAGCTGCCCGAGGCGGTGCGCGAGCGGGTGACGGCCCTGGCCCTCGGCCATCCGGAGGTGCGCGGAGTGCACGATCTGCGCACCCGCCAGTCGGGCCTGGTGAAAATCATCCAGCTGCACCTGGAGCTGGACGCGTGGCTGCCCCTGCGCGAGGCGCACGCCATGGCCAAGCAGGTGGAGCGGGAGATCCTGGCCGCCTACCCGGAGGCGGACGTGACCATCCACCAGGACCCCCGCGAGGTGGACGGCAGCCGCTCGCGGAGCTGAGGCGCCTCCGGCCCTGCGCCGGTGAGCGCAGCGGAGGGGGATGCCGCGGAGGGGCACGGAGAGCAGGGAAAATCCGTGTGGGTGAGCGCCGCCCGGGCGGCGCCGGGTCGGCGACGGAATGGAGGCGGCCTTCCGGAAAGTGGGCGCTTCCTCCG
>JAQVKR010000182.1 GCA_028694565.1 Gammaproteobacteria bacterium
TCACCACGGAGGCGCTCGATGCCGTCCTGGCGTGCTGGTTTCCCCGCCCGGTGGCGGGACTGGAGGCGGTTGAAGGCGGGCTGCTGGCCGCCGGCGCGGCGGCGGTGCCGGCGGCGCTCGTGCCGCGCCTCCACGACGAGGCGCGCCGGCTGTGCGGGCAGCTGCAGGCGGCGATGCTGGGCATGGACCGGGTCGCCATCCGCGAACGGGCGCACCAGCTGAAGGGGCTGTGCGGCTACTACGGGCTGCCGGCGCTGACCGGCCTGGCGCGGGAGCTCGAGCAGCGCGCCGAAAGCGGCACGGCACTGGAGCTGCAGGGGCTGCTGGAGGGCATCGAGTCGTGCCTTCCGCCGGAGGGGGACGATTTCACCGGCGCGGAGGAGCCGGCTCCCTCGTGAGGTAAACTGCACGGAACGCATCCACGGGCAGCGGCGGGCCGCCTGTCCAGGCACAGGGATCGCACCTCATGACCCTCAGATTCCAGTATCCACGCTCCTTCGCCTCGCTCCTGCTGGTGGGCTTCACCCTCGTCGCGCTGCCCCTCCTGGGGGGTATGGTGAACACCGGCCTGCTCCTCGACCGGATGGTCCGCGAAGGGCGGCAGGCGGTGGAGGCGACCGTGGAGGTCACCCGGGGCACCCGGCGGCTGGCGGAGCTTGCCCTGGCCCTGGAGCGTTCGGCCGGGCAGCTCTACGTGCTCGAGGACCCGGCCCTGGAGGAGGCGCTGGCCGGCGCCCACGGGGAGTTCGGCGCCATCCTCTCGAGCCTGGGCGGGATGTCCTGGGGGCCCCCGGCGCAGGCGCTGCTGGAACGGATCGGAACGCTGGAGCGGTCACTCTACAGCGCGCTCGGCGCGGGCCCGGGGGAGGGGGGGTTCGCGCGCTTCGAGCCGGCGTTCGACGAGCTGCACGGGGCGGTCACGGAGATGGTGGCCGCGGGCAACGCGGCCATCGACGGACGCGTGGAGGCGCTCTCGACCCGGGCGGAGGACGTGCAGCGGGTCCTGCTGTGGCAGGGGGCCACGATTGCGCCCCTGTCGCTGTTCCTGGTGGGGCTCTTCTCCTGGCTCATCAACCGTCCCGTACGCCAGCTGGCGCGCGCCATCCGCCGGCTGGGGGAGCATGACCTGGAGCCGGGGCCGGTGGTGAACGGCCCCCGCGACCTGGCCTTCCTGGGCGAGCAGGTGGACTGGCTGCGCCTGCGCCTGGTCGAGCTGGAGGCGCAGAAGCAGCGCTTTCTCCGCCACGTCTCCCACGAGCTCAAGACGCCCCTGGCCGCGCTGCGCGAGGGCGTGGAGCTGCTCTCGGACCGGGTGGGCGGGGAGCTCTCCGCGCAGCAGGAGGAGATCGCCGGCATCATGCGCGAGAGCGCCATCGTGCTGCAGCGGCGCATCGAGGACCTGCTGCGCTACAATCGCGCGGTCCAGGCGGGCGAGCTGCGCCTGCCGGAGTGGTGCCCGCTCGCCGGGCTGGTGGAGGCGGCGGCGCGCAAGCACGACCTCGCCCTGCGCGCGCGGGGGCTCCGGGTCGAGGCCGATCTGGGCGAGCTTCGGGTCCGGGGGGACCGGGGCAAGCTCGAGACCGTGTTCGAGAACCTGATCGGCAACGCCGTCCGTTTCAGCCCCGATGGGGGTATCATTGGCGTGCGGGCCCGAACCGAGGGCGCCGAGGTCGTCATCACCCTTCGGGACCAGGGGCCCGGGGTGGCGGCCGCGGACCGCGATCATATCTTCGAGCCCTTCCACCAGGGTGTCATCCAGCCGCCGGGCCCGGTGCAGGGCACCGGGCTTGGTCTGGCCATCGTTCGGGAGTATGTTCAGGCCCACGGCGGTCGGGTGTCCCTGCTGGAGGAGGCGGCCGAAGGCGCGTGTTTCCAGGTGATCCTTCCACTGCAATCAGGTAGGCGTGATGAGGCTTGAGGCGTTGCTGATCCCGGTGCTGCTCCTGCTTCTGCAGGGTTGCGCCGGCCTGGAGGAACTCGCCCCGACGCTCGTGGACGGCGGGGAGGGGAGTTCCGCGCGCCTGCAGGATACCTGGGTCATGCCGGGGCGGCTGACCGACTACATGGCCGAGGTCGAGCGCCAGGGGCCGCCGTCCCCGGCGCAGCTGCGGCGCCTCGAGGCGGAGTCCGAGCGGAGCGCCGCGGCGCGCATCAAGCGCGCCTGGCTGCTCTCCCGGCCCGGCGCCACCCCCGCCGCCCTGGCCCGGGCGCAGGCGCAGCTCGCGGGGCTCGACGGGGTGCTGAAAAACGCCGGTACCCGCCAGCTGGTGCGGCTGCTGGAGCGCAACATCCGGCTCGAGCGGGCGCTGGCCGAGGAGCGCCGCAAGTCCGGCGAGCTGAGCCAGAAGATCGAGCAGATCAAGTCCCTCGAGCTGGAGCTGCAGCAGCGGGGCAGGAGCGCCCCGGCCGGGACACCATGAGCACGGGACGTTTCGTACTGCTGGTGGACGACGACCCGGGCCTGCTGCGGCTGCTCGCCCTGCGCCTGGAGTCCGGGGGCTACCGCGTCGCCACCTGCGCCAGCGGCGAGGAGGCGCTCGCCCACCTTGCCGTGGAGCGCCCGCGGGCGGTGCTCACCGACCTGCGCATGTCGGGCATGGACGGCATGGCCCTGTTCGACGAGATTCACGCCCGGGATCCCGCCCTGCCGGTCATCATTCTCACCGCCCACGGGACCATTCCCGACGCGGTGGAGGCGACCCGGCGGGGCGTGTTCGGCTATCTCACCAAGCCGGTGGAGGCCAGGGAGCTGACGGCGCTGCTGGAGCGGGCCATGGCCCTGGGGGCCGAGGCCGTGCCCGAGGAGGGCGCCGGCGACGAGTCCTGGCGGGCGGAAATGATCACCGCCAGTCCGCGCATGGAGGCGCTGCTGTCCGAAGCCCGGCTGGTGGCGCAGAGCCCCGCCAGCGTGCTCATCCGGGGCGAGTCGGGCACCGGCAAGGAGGTGCTGGCCCGGGCCGTGCACCGCGCCAGCCCCCGCCGGGAAGGGCCGTTCGTGGCCGTCAACTGCGCCGCCATCCCGGAGCCGCTGCTGGAGTCGGAGCTCTTCGGCCATGCCAAGGGCGCCTTCACCGGGGCGGTGGCGGCCCACCGGGGACTGCTGCAGGAGGCCTCGGGCGGCACCCTGTTCCTGGACGAAATCGGCGACATGCCCCTGACCCTGCAGGCGAAGCTGCTGCGGGTGCTGCAGGAGCGGGAGGTGCGTCCGGTGGGGGCGACCCGGGCGGTGGCCGTGGACGTGCGCGTCATCTCCGCGACCCATCGCGACCTCGAGGCCGGCATCGCCGAAGGCTCCTTCCGCGAGGATCTCTACTACCGGCTGAACGTGGTGCACCTGGCCCTGCCCCCCCTGCGCGAGCGGCGCGAGGACATTCCCCTGCTGGCGCGGCATTTCCTCGCCCGCCTGGGGGAAGGGGCCGGCCAGCGGGTCAACGGCTTTACCCCGGAGGCCGTGGAGATGCTGCTGTCCTACGACTGGCCGGGCAACGTGCGCCAGCTCATCAACGTGGTGGAGCAGTGCTGCGCCCTGTCCACCACGCCCCTGGTCTCCGCCCATCTGGTCAGCCGGGCGCTGCGCGACCGGCCGGGGGAGATCCCCTCCTTCGCCGAGGCCAAGAACCGGTTCGAGCGCGACTATCTCGTCGCCCTGCTCAAACTCACCCGCGGCCAGGTGGCGGCGGCCGCCCGCCTCGCCGGGCGCAACCGGACCGAATTCTACCGGCTGCTGAAACGCCACCAGCTCTCTCCGGACCTGTTCAAGGGCGGCGACTAGCGCACTGGCTGGAACGCTTCTTGCTCCTTCAAAATCCGGCGCCCGTCCACCGTCCGGACGGGAATCGGTTGCGAGGAGTTTTCCATGTTCGGCTGGTCCATCACCGCGCTGGTGGTCGCCATCCTGGCCGCGCTGCTCGGCTTCGGGGGGCTTGCGACCGGAACCCTGGCCCTGTTCTCCCGCATGGTTTTCCTGCTGGGATTCATTCTCTTCCTGGCCTTCCTGGTCCAGAGGCGCACACCGCCTGTGCGTTGACAACGCCTTGTTTTCCCTGGAATGCCCTGCCCGCGATCCGGGCCTCCTCCCCATCGGCGCGGTCCCGCGCGCCGGTTCCGCCCCGCCGTGCCGGGCGCCCCTCGGACCGGGACGCGCGCGGCGGCCGTTCGCCGCTCCGTCCGTAAATCCCCGTCCGCGCCGGGTTTGCAGGCCGCACCCAGCCGGGCGTCGCCAATAGGCGACAATAAAAGCCTTATGGAACAACTTCTTGCGGAAGGCGTCTCCAGGGTGTCGGGAAATGGTGACAACCGGGCGGGCGGTGCTGCCGCCCGCGACCGGCGGCCGCGCCGGCGGTTCGTGCAAGTGCCTGATTGCTCGGATGTTCCTGAAAGTGGCACAAGGTTTGCCATGTTGTGGGGCATGGAAGCGGCCAGGCAGACATGCCGCGAGCGGAGAAGACCAAGGAGGACACCATGAAGCGATATCCGCAGCATCTCCCCGTGACTTCCCTGGTGGGCGCCCTGGTGGTTGCCCTGGGCCTGGTCTGGAATCCCGCGAAGGCCAGCCAGCGGGGCGCCGAGCCGCAGACCGCCACCCCTGACCCGGGCGCCGAATTCAGGGCCCAGGACAGCAATGGCGACGGGGCCCTGACCCTGGCCGAATTCACCGCCCGCGGTTACGACGAGCGCGCGTTCCGCAATGCGGATCTGGACGACAACGGCCTGCTGAGTACCGGGGAGTATGTCAAGGCGCGCTCCCTGCAGGACCGGATCAGCGCCGGGGAGTACATCGACGACGCCTGGGTCACCACCAAGGTCAAGGCGGTGCTGCTCAAGGATGATTTCCTCGGCGGACTGGATATCGGCGTGGAGACACGGGACGGCGTCGTGCAGCTCTCCGGCTGGGTCGATGAACCCGGCCAGGCCGACAAGGCCGGGCAGGTCGCCGCCAGTGTGAAAGGCGTCAGGAAGGTCGAGAACGACCTGCTGGTGAAGCAGTAGACGCCTTTCGGGAGCCGCTGGCCATTCAGCGCTCCCTGACGTGGGGCAGGTCCGGCAGACAGCGGCCCCGCAGTGGTAACGGCTGTGTTCCGAAAGGTTCCGGCCGCGTCGTCCGCCCCCGGGGTGCCCCTTACCGGGTGGCGGGCGACATTTATTCTCGAGCCGCGGCAAGGCATTCCATGGAGAAGCGTTCATGAGCGGTCGGAGGCAGGTGGCGTTGGCCGTGGTGCTCTCGATTCTGTTGCTGCTGGCCGCCAGCGCCCTGGCGTCGCTCGCGGCGATTGAGCTGGTCCGCCTCCTGGACCCCCGCATGGGACGGGATTTGGCGGGGGTGATCATCGGCGCCATGAACAACGCCTTCATCGCCCTGGCCACTTTCGAGCTCGCCCTGGGGACGGGCGTCGTCCGGGCGGCCTCCTTCGCCGGCGGCGGCGACGGGCTCGGCGCCCTGGTGCGGAAAACCTTCACCCGCTTCGTCAGCGTCGTATGCATCGCGCTGACCCTGGAGGGGCTGATCATGGTGGTCCGCTACAGCCCCGTGGAACTGGGCCGGTACCTGCTCTACGCGCTGGCGCTTCTGCTCGGAATCGGCGCGCTGCTGCTGGGACTGGCGGTGCTGCTGAACCGGGCCCACGCGGCCGCCCTGCGGGCCCGCCGGCGCACGCTGCGGCCGAATCCGGAGGCCGGCCGGGCCCTCACCGGGTGAGGACCCGGCCGGCTGCGGTCCGCGGCTGGCTTCCCGAATCAATGCCTGGCCTATCCTGCCTTCCGGGCGTGCTGGTGCCGCCGCTGCCGGTTCCGGGGTTCGCCGCGCCCCTGTTGCGCGGTGCCGGCCCCGGCATTGCGTCCCGCGCCGGCGCCGGGCGGACCCTTGTCCGGGCGGGGGCTAGGAGGAGATTGCCGGCATCCCGACAGCCAGTGCCG
>JAQVKR010000183.1 GCA_028694565.1 Gammaproteobacteria bacterium
GTGACCAGTGACCAGTGACCCGCGCACCCACGCACCCACGCACACACGCACCCACGCACCCACGCACCCACGCACCCACGCACTCACGCATTCACGCATTCACGCATTCACGCATTCACACAATCACACATTCACACATTCACGCATTCACGCATTCACGCACTCACGCACTCACGCATTCACGCACTCACGCACTCACGTATTCACGCAAACCCATGGAAAACCGAATCGTCGACATCGAGTCCCGCCTGTCGTTCCAGGAGGACACCCTGGACCAGCTCAATGCCGTGGTCGCGGAGCAGGAGCAGCGTATCGGCCATCTTGAGCGGCAGCTGCAGGAGGCCCTGCGGCTGCTGCGGGCCCTGACCCCGCCGGAGGTGGCGAGCCAGGCCGAGGAGACGCCGCCGCCCCACTACTGACCCGCGGTTCCCGCCATCCTGCCGGCGCGGACGAAAGGGTGCCCGCGCGACAACCGGCGGCCGGGGGGAATCCGGGTCAAGGGGCATCCGTGGCGGCACAGGCCGCCCGCAGGCAGTCCGCCAGCTCCAGGGTGGCCGGGCCCGGCCGGTCGGGGTGGCCGGGAATCAGGTAGAGGGGGCTCCTGTAGACCGCGCCCTGGCGCAGGGGCAGGGGCAGCAGGTCGCCGCCGCCCAGCAGGGCTGCCACCTGGTGCCGGGGCAGCCAGCCGAACCCCAGCCCGTTGCGCACGGCGCTGAGGGCCGTGTCGAAGTGGGTCACCGTCCAGCGGAGCTCCGGCCCCAGCCAGCCGACGTCGCGGGGTTGGTGCTGGCCGGAGTCGCGGATCACCACCTGGAGCTCGCGCTTGAGGTCCGTCTGGGTCAGGGGGCGGCCGAGACGGTGCAGGGGGTGATCGGGGTGGGCCACGGCAACGAACTCGATCTCCAGCAGGGTATCCCCCAGGAATCCCGGCGGCACCCTCGAGCCGATCGCCAGGTCGGCCTGGCCCTCCTGCAGCGCCTCGTCGGCGCCGGACAGGATCACCTCCTCCAGCCGGACATGACTGCCGCGGCTGCGCGGCGCGAAGGCCCGCAGTCCACGCATCAGCACATCGCCGGGAAAGGCGGCATCCACCACCAGGCGGATCTCGGGCTCCCAGCCCGCCTCGACGTTGTGGGCCAGCTGCTCCAGGCGTCCCGCCTCGTCCACCAGCGCCCGGGCGCGCTCCAGCAGCAGGTTGCCAGCCGGCGTAATCCGCGACCGGCGGCCCTCCGTCACCAGCAATTGCATCCCCAGCTGTTCCTGCAGCTTGGCGATGGTGTAGCTGACGGAGGACTGGCTGCGGTGCAGTTGCCCGGCGGCCTGGGCGAATCCCCCGTGATCGACCACGGCGGCGAGGGTGCGCCACTGGTCCAGGGTGACTTTGGGTGATGGCATGGTTTTTATCTAAAAATTGGATTAATAGTTACAAAAATATGCGCTTTTATATCGAAAAAATATAGCCAAAATAGCTCCTGTCCCATTTTTTCCGACTTTGTGAATCAACATTAGGACAGGAGGTATTCCATGACCAAGGTTGCAGTGGTCTATCACAGCGGCTACGGCCATACCGCCCGTCAGGCGCAGGCCGTCGTGGCGGGCGCCGCGGGCGTGCCGGGCGTGGCGGCGGTGGCGGTGCCGGTGGAGGAGGCGGAAGCCCGCTGGGGGGAGCTGGAGGCCGCCGATGCCATCATCTTCGGCTCGCCCACCTACATGGGCTCCGTTTCCGCCCCCTTCAAGCAGTTCATGGACCAGAGCTCGAAGACCTGGTCGCGGCAGGGCTGGAAGGACAAGCTGGCCGCCGGCTTCACCAACTCCGCCTCCTGGTCGGGAGACAAGCTCAACACCCTGATCCAGATGGCGGTGTTCGCCGGCCAGCACGGCATGATCTGGGTCCCCCTCGGACTGCCGCCCGGCAACAACACCAGCACCGCCCGGCCCACCGATCTCAACCGCATCGGGAGCTACCTGGGGGCCATGGCCCAGTCCAACGCCGATCAGGATGCCGATGCCGTTCCGCCCCCGGCCGACCTGGCGACGGCCCGCGAGCTCGGCCGCCGGGTAAGTGAAATGGCGGTGACCTTCGCCCGCGGCCGCAACGCCCTCGCGGCCTGAGTTCCGCACCCCCCGGAGACGGGGCGCCAGATCAGGAGAATGACCATGAAAGATCTCACCACCCTCGCCGGCCGCGTGCTGCTGGCCCAGATGTTCCTGCTTGCCGGAATCACCAAGATCACCGGTTACGCCGGCACCCAGGGCTACATGGAGGCCATGGGCGTGCCGGGCATCCTGCTGCCGCTGGTGATCCTGCTGGAAGTGGGCGGCGGGCTGGCCCTCATCCTCGGCTGGCAGGCGCGCTGGGCCGCCCTGGCGCTGGCCCTGTTCAGCCTCGCCGCGGCCGCCATTTTCCACTCCAGCTTCGCCGAGCAGATGCAGAGCATCCTGTTCATGAAGAACCTGGCCATTGCCGGAGGCCTGCTGCTGGTGAGCGCCCACGGCCCCGGAGCCTGGAGTCTCGATGCGCGTGCCGGCCGGGCGGGTTGACCGCCCGCGACCACCCGCGCCGGAGCGAAGGAGTCGCTGATGAGCCTGCTGGTTGACGGAAAGATGCAAGCCGACTGGCTGGACGCCGAGCGGGAAGCGGGCGAGTTCGTGCGCCGGGAGTCGCGCTTCCGCAGCTGGGTGACCCCGGACGGGTCGCCCGGCCCTTCGGGGCAGGGCGGGTTCAGGGCCGAGCCCGGCCGCTATCACCTGTACGTGTCGCTGGCCTGTCCCTGGGCCCACCGCACCCTCATCTTCCGCCGCCTCAAGGGGTTGGAGAAGGCGGTCGGCGTCTCGGTGGCGCACCCCTGGATGGGGCCGGAAGGCTGGGCCTTCGGCGGCTATCCCGGCGCCACGCCGGATGCGGTGAACGGCGCGGGTCACCTGCACGAGCTCTACACCCGGGCCGATCCGGGCTACAGCGGAATCGTCACCGTGCCCGTGTTGTGGGACACGCGGCGGGGAACCATCGTCAACAACGAGTCATCCGAAATCATCCGCATGTTCAACGCCGCCTTCGGCGCCTGCGGCGCCAGCGGGCCGGATTTCTACCCGGAGCGGCTGCGCCCGGCCATCGACGCGGTCAACGAGCGGATCTACGCGGAGGTGAACAACGGTGTCTACCGGGCCGGCTTCGCCGCCACCCAGTCCGCCCACGAGCGGGCGGTGAAGCGCCTGTTCGCGACCCTCGACTGGCTGGAGGCGCGCCTCGCCCGGCAGCGCTACCTCGTGGGCGCGACGCTCAGGGAGGCCGACTGGCGCCTGTTCACCACCCTGGTGCGTTTCGACGCCGTCTACCACACCCACTTCAAGTGCAATGTGCGCCGGCTGGCGGACTACCCGAACCTGTGGGCCTGGACCCGCGCGCTGTACCAAATGCCCGGGGTGGCGGAAACGGTGAACATGGATCACATCAAGCGCCACTACTACACCAGCCATCCGGAGCTCAATCCGCGCGGCCTGATCCCGGTGGGTCCGGAGCCGGATTTCACCGCTCCGGCGGGGCGCGGCTGAACCGGGTGCGGGAGGGGGGAGGGGCCGGCGTGGCGGCGCCGGCCGTTGTCATTCGCCCCGGGGTTACTGGGCGCCGGCCAGGTAGCCGGCGATGGCGGCCATCTCCTCGTCGCTGATGTTGGCGACGGTGGGCTTCATGGCGGCGGTCATGCCATTGGCCCGCGCACCGCTCTTGATGTCCTTCATCTGGTTGAGCAGGTACTGCTCGTTCTGGCCTTTCAGCTTCGGGTAGATGGGCATGATGGGCGCGCTTCCGGCTTCGCCGTGGCAGGCGACACAGCCCTTGGATGTGTAGAGGGCCTGGCCGTCGGCGGCGACGGCGGTGCCGGCCGCGGCGGCGAGAGCGGCGCAGAGGCCCAGCAGGGTCATTTTCCTGTGCATGGTCTGTCTCCTTCTGGAGGGGTCGTTTCCCGATATCGACGCCGCCCGCCGGGCGGCATCGGGGTCTTACCTATCACAGGCGGCGTCAAGGAAACGCAAAGGTTCCCCTTCCCCTGGTGGGGGAACTGCGGTCCGGCAGGAGCGGATTCGCCCCGCCCCGGGCCGCCGGTTCACCCGCGACCCGGGGCGGGGCGGCACGTGCGGTCGGGGTCGGCCGGTTACCAGCAGCGGCCCTTCTTCGCCTGGCCGGGGGGGCAGAACCGGCCGTAATGGGGATGGCGGTAATGGCGGCGGTAGTCGTCGTAGTAGTAGCGATCGCGGTAGTAGCGATCCCCGTCATAGCGGTAGTAGGGGTAGGCCCGGTAGCGCCGCGGCTCGCTGTAGCCGTCGGTGGCGATGGCCGTGCCGGCCGCCGCCCCCAGTCCGCCGCCGACGATGGCCCCGGTGCGGCCGTCGACCTCCGCGCCCCGGGAGGCGCCCAGTTCGCCGCCCACGGCTCCGCCCACCGCGGCGCGTCCGCTGTAGTCGTCCGCAAAGGCGGGCGCGGCGGTCAGGGACAGGGTGAGCAGCAGGGTGGTGAGTGTCCGTTTCATGGCTCCATCTCCTCCAGGGGTATCCGATGGGGCCAGATTGCGCCGGCCGGGCTGAACGCCGGCTGAACGGAGCCGCGGGGGGCGGCGGGCGCCGAAGCCGGCCTCAGCCGGTCTGGGCAAGCCCCGCCAGGACGCAGCGCAGGACGCCGTAGGGATAGCCGCCGTCGAGGGCGTCGTAGGTCTCCCGCAGCCGGGCGCCGTCGGGGGCCCCATGGGCCAGCAGGGCGTCCTGCACCATCGCCATCTCCGGGGCTTCCAGCGTCACCACCTCGTCCAGGGCGACCTCGCCGGCGGCGATGGCCGCGGCGAGATGGGCATAGACGGTGTCCGGGCGCAGGCCGCGGCGGGTGGCGATGGCGTTCACGTCGAAGCCGAGCCGGAACAGGGAGAGGGTCTCCATGGCCGTATCGGCGCGATTCTCGTCGCCATCCTCGTGCATGCGGATGATCTCCAGGAACGCGTCGCCGTAGCGTTCCAGCTTGCGCGCCACGACCCCGGCCACCTGGGCCAGCTGGGCGCCGGTGCGGGGGCGGCGCTCCATCATCTCCATCAGGGTGGCGTCATGGAAAATGACGTAGGGGGGCACGCCTTCCTCCTCGGCCAGTTGCCGCCGGCGGGCCCGCAGCGCCTCCCACAGCCGCTCGCTCTCGGCGTCCACGAACCGCGTGCCGCGGCGTGCCGCGCTCCTGCGGCTCTGGCGCTCGGGGTCGCGGCGCAGCTCCAGGTTCGCCTCGCCGCGCAGCAGCGGCCGGCAGGCCTCGGTGAGGCGCAGCCCGCCGTAACCCTCCGGGTCCACCGCCAGCAGCCCGCGCGCCACCAGCTGGCGGAACACGGAGCGCCACTGGGTGGCGGAGAGCGCGCGGCCGATGCCGAAGGTGGAGAGGCGCTGGTGGCCGAATTCCCGCACCCGCTCGTTGTCCTTGCCGGTGAGGATGTCCACCAGGTGGCTGACGCCGAAGCGCTGGCCGCTGCGGTAGACGCAGGAGAGCGCCTTGCGCGCCGCCTCGGTGGCGTCCCAGGTGGCCACCGGCTCCAGGCAGGTGTCGCAGTTGCCGCAGGGCTCATTGAGGGTCTCGCCGAAATAGCGCAGCAGCGCCTGGCGGCGGCAGGTGGTGAGCTCGCACAGCCCCAGCATCGCCTCCAGCCGCTGGCGCTCGATGCGCTTGTGGAAGTCGTCGGCCTCGGAGGACGCCAGGATCTGGCGCAGGGTGATGACATCCTGCAGGCCGTAGGCCATCCAGGCGTCGGCGGGGAGCCCGTCGCGGCCGGCGCGGCCGGTCTCCTGGTAGTAGGCCTCCACGCTGCGGGGCAGGTCCAGGTGGGCGACGAAGCGCACGTTGGGCTTGTCGATGCCCATCCCGAAGGCGATGGTGGCCACCA
>JAQVKR010000184.1 GCA_028694565.1 Gammaproteobacteria bacterium
CGACATCCCCGCCACCCTGGAGGCGGCGGAGATTCTCGTCGGGGAGGGGTTCGAGGTGATGGTCTATCCCTCCGACGATCCCATCATCGCCACGCGCCTGGAGGAGATGGGCTGCGTGGCGGTCATGCCGCTGGCCGCGCCCATCGGCTCGGGTCTCGGCATCCGCAATCCCTACAACATCCGCCTCATCCTCGAGAATGCCGGCGTGCCCATCCTGGTGGACGCCGGCGTCGGCACCGCCTCCGATGCGGCCATCGCCATGGAGCTCGGCTGTGACGGCGTGCTCATGAACACCGCCATCGCCGCGGCCGGCAACCCGGTGCTGATGGCCTCGGCCATGAAGAAGGCCATCGAGGCCGGACGCGAGGCCTATCTCGCCGGCCGCATGCCGCGCAAGCTCTACGCCAGCGCCTCCTCGCCCATCGACGGCACCTTCTTTTAGGCCGGGATCCGGCGCCGGGACGCCAAGAGGGGGGATGGGTCTGAACAGGCTGCGTCCAATCGGGAACCTGCCGGGCCAGGGGCCCGGGCGTCCAGGCACCGGGCTCCGCTCTCCGCCATGACCGAAGCCACCGCTCCCAGGCACCGCCTCATCCGCAGCTTCGTGCGCCGCGAGGGGCGCATGACTCCGGCTCAGCAGCGCGCCCTGGACGTGTTGTGGCCCGTCTACGGACTGGACCTGGAGAGCTGTCCGCTGGACCCGGAGACGGCGTTCGGCCGCTGGGCGCCGCTGACGCTCGAGATCGGCTTCGGCATGGGCGACGCCCTGCTGGCCATGGCCGCCGCGGCGCCGGAGGAGGATTTCATCGGCGTGGAGGTGCATCGACCGGGGGTGGGTTCGCTGCTCAACCGGCTGCAGGCGGCCGGCATCACCAACGTCCGGCTCTTCTGCGCCGATGCGGTCGAGGTGCTCGATCGCTGTCTGCCCGCCGGCTCCCTCGCCCGGGTCTGCCTCTTTTTCCCCGATCCCTGGCACAAGAAGCGCCACCACAAGCGGCGCCTGGTGCAGCCGCCGTTCGTCGAACGGGTGCGCGACCGGCTCGCGCCCGGCGGGGTCTTCCACCTGGCCACCGACTGGGAGGACTACGCCCGGCACATGCTGGAGGTGCTTTCCAGATCCGAGGGACTGCGCAATACCGCGGCGGATGGCCGCTTCGTTCCCCGCCCGCCCTATCGCCCGGAAACCAAGTTCGAGCGCCGCTGGATGCGCCTCGGGCACGGGGTCTGGGATCTGGTGTTCGAACGCGCCGGGTGAGAAACCGCCGCTTCGGCTCGCGCAATCCCTTTGCGCGGGTGGCTGGCATCGCCGCGCAGATCCGGCACAATAGGTGCGGATGTGCCGCCCGCCGCAGGATGGGCCGGGCGCGCTGCGGCGCCTCCGCCTGGGCCATCGGGTCCCGCCCCGGGGGAACCACCGTATGCGCCCCGGGGGCGCGCGCGGCACACCGGGACAGGGCGTGAAACAGAGGATGAGCGATGCCGGACAAGCACCACGATGACAGTCTGCAGGATCGGCTGATTCGCCTGCGGCAGGCCTACATCAAGGATCTGCCCCGCAAGATCCAGCGCATCGAGTCGGCCTGGGAGCAGATCTCCGGCACGCCCGTCACCGGGGAACGCCTGAAGGACCTCCGCCAGCTGGTGCACAACCTGGCCGGTTCCAGCGGGACCTTCGAGCTGCCCGGACTGAGCCGGGCGGCGCAGGAGCTCGAGCTGATGATCGGTACGGTGCTGGAGCAGGAGACCCCGCTCACCAAGGCGCAGCGGGACAAGCTGCAGGGCCGGCTGGAGGCGCTGGCGCGGGCGGCCCGCGACACCGATCCCGGCGAAACCGCCGACCAGTTCCTGCACAACATCACCGAACCCCTGGTGGGTCCCGAGGGCAGCGGCCTGCTGTTCATCGTCGATGACGACCCGGACGTCAGCGGCTACCTCGGGCAGAACCTGCGCGCCCACGGCTTCGAGGTGCGGCAGCTGCAGACGCTGAAGAGCCTGCAGGAGGCGGTCGAGGCGGAGCGCCCGGCGGTCATCCTCATGGATATCATCTTTCCCGAGGGCGAACTGGCGGGGGTCGAGGCCATCGCCGGCCTGCGCAAGTCGATGGAAACCCCGCCCGCGGTGCTGTTCCTCTCCTCCCGCAGCGACATGATCGCCCGCCTGGAGGCCATGCGCGCCGGGGCCGACGCCTATCTGACCAAGCCGGTGGACATCCCCACCCTGGTCAGCAAGCTGGGCCTGCTGATCTCGCCCTCCGCCCAGGCCGAGCCCTATCGGGTGCTGGTGGTGGACGACGACCGCAGCCAGGCCCTCTACTGCGCCGCCATCCTGAAAAAGGCGGGCATGCTGCCCGAAATCATCACCGATCCCATGACCGTGATGGGAATCCTGGACACTTTCGTGCCGGACCTCATCCTGCTCGACCTCTACATGCCCAAGGTGGGCGGGCTTGAGCTGGCCTCGGTCATCCGCCAGCGCGAGGACCTGGGCGACATTCCCATCGTCTTCCTCTCGGGGGAGACGGACGCGGAGAAGCGCTTCGCGGCCCTGAGCCTGGGGGCGGACGACTTCCTGACCAAGCCCATCACGCCACCGCACCTGGTCTCGGCGGTGCGCAACCGCGTGCTCCGCTCCCGCGCCATGCAGGCCAAGCTCAAGCTGCTGGCGCGCCAGGATCGCCTGACCGGGCTGTACAACCGCGACTACCTGCTCTCCCAGCTCGAAAGGATCGTGGATCAGGTCGTGGCCGGCGGGCTCGGCCGGATGCTGGTCTACCTGTCCATCGACAACTTCAAGGAGCTGAGCGCGCGGCTGGGAATGCGCGGAGGCGACCGCGTGGTGGCCGGCGTGGCCGAGCAGGTGCGCCGCGCGGCGCGCCCCGGGGATCTGCTGGGCCGCTACAGCGGCGCTTCGTTCATCGTCGCGCTGCGCAGCCCCGACCTGGACGCCGCCCGGGACTGGGCCGACGGGCTGCGTGCGCAGGTGGAGCGGCACATCATGGATACCGGGCCGCAGAGCATCTCGGTTACCGTGAGCCTGGGCCTGGTCGGCCTCGGCGGCACCGTCCCGGATGCGGCCACCGCCGTCATGCAGGCGAACCAGGCCTGCCACATGGCCCAGGAGCTGGGCGGCAACCGGATTCAGGTCTACCAGGCCATCGAGGGAACGAGCCTGCGCGCCGACGCCGAGGAGGGCTGGGTCAAGCGGGTGGAGGCGGCGCTCAACGAGGACGGCCTGCGCCTGGTCTACCAGCCCATCGTCAATCTGCACGGCGAGCAGGCGCCCTTCTATGAGACCTTCGTGCGCCTGCTCGACGAAGAGGGGGCGGAGGTGCCGGCGGCACGCTTCATCCCGGTCGCGGAGCGCAACGGCCTGATGCCGCGGGTGGATCGCTGGGTGCTGCAGCACGCGGTGCGCGCGGCCGCCGAGCAGCATCGCAACGGCAATCCGGTGCGGCTGTTCGTGACCCTGTCGGCCACCACCGTGGGAGACACCGGGCTGCTCGCCTGGGTGGCCGATATCCTGAAGGAGGCGCGCCTGCCCAACGAGGCGCTGGTCATCCAGTGCAGCGCACGGGATGCCGAGGACCGGCTCAAGCCGGCGCGGGAGTTGATCGACGGATTGCACGAGCTCGGCGTGGCAACCGGGCTCAGCCATTTCGGCGGCGGCGGCGCCCCGCTGGGCCTGCTCAACCACCTCAACCCCGACTACATCAAGTTCGATCGGCAGCTGGTGCGCGAGTCCCTGGTGGAGAGCAGGCCCGGGGCGACCCTGCGGGAGCTCATCAACACCACCCGGGCGCTGGGCAAGCTGAGCATCGTGCCGTTCGTGGAGGAGGCCGCCACCCTGGCCACCCTCTGGAGCTGCGGCGTGGACTACGTCCAGGGCTACTTCGTGCAGGGCCCCGACGCCCAGCCCGACTACGACTTCGTCAGCGCCACGCTCTGAGCTACCCCGCCGCGAAGGCGCGTAGAGTCGGAAAGACTGAAAGACAAATTTGGACAGGATTCACAGGATCAACAGGATTGTCCATTTTTGCCATGTGCCAGCCCCGGTTCCCGGGTATTCTCACCGTTGACCGGTCAGTATGGCCCTGACTTCCTGACGAACATGCAGCAGCTGTTCTCACGCTTGAGCGTTGACCGCATGTTCCGTGCAGAACAAAAAAATCCCGTCAATCCTGTAAATCCTGTCCATTCCCACTTCTTTCAGCCGTTGGCGGTGGTGGCCGCCGGGGCCGGGCACTCCTGGAAGATGCGCTGGGCGCAGCCGGCGCAGCGGCCCGCGTCCAGCTTCGGCACGATGGCGCGGATGGCGTCGGCCTTGCTCGAGAACATTTTCTTCACGCCGATGGTTTCGATCTGCCCTCCACGCACCAGCACTTCCCTCACCGCGGCCTTGGCGCCGCTGATGTAAAGCGCTCCGCCCAGCTCGCGCAGGCGCTTGGCCTCGGCCGCCAGGGTCTCGGCGCCGGCGGTGTCGATGAAGTTGATGCCGTTGGCCACCAGCAGGAGATTGTTCTGTTTCGGCGGCGACTCGCAGATGCCCTGGAGGGTGGTGGCGACGTGGTCCACCGCGCCGAAGAAGAGCGAGCCGTCGATGCGCGCAATCTTCAGCTGCGGGCACTCCTTGGCCTGGGTGCGGCTGATGTTGACCATCTGCCGGGCCGGATGCCTGGGATCGGGCGCGAGGCTGACGATGGCGGGCCGGGAGGTGCGGCGGAGGTAGAGGACCAGGGACAGCATGACCCCGGCGTAGATGGCGAACTCCAGATCCAGGAACAGGGTGGCGAGGAAGGTCACCGCCATCACCGTCGCCTCGCGGCGGCTGGTGCGGATGATGGAGCGCAGGTGGTGGAAGTCGATGAGGTTCCAGGCCACCAGCAGGATGATTCCGCCCATGGCGGCGATGGGCAGGTAGGCGGTCAGCGGCGCCACCAGGAGCAGGATCAGCGCCAGCGCCAGCGCTGCGAACACCGCCGACAGGGGGGTCTGGGCGCCGGCGGTGTAGTTCAGCCCGGAGCGGGTGAAGGAGCCGGAGCCGGCGTAGGCGGAGAAGAAGCTGCCCACCACGTTGGAGAGGCCCTGGCCGATGAACTCCTGGTTGCCGTCGATGCGCTGCTGGGAGCGGGTGGCGATGGCGCGGCCGATGGAGACCGCCTCGATGAGGCCGAGCAGGGCCACGGCAAGCGCCTTCGGCGCCAGGTTGCGCAGGGTGGCCCAGGAGAGGTCGGGCAGCGACAGGGGCGGCAGGTGGGCCGGCAGTTCGCCGACCAGCTGGACGCCGTGCGCGGGCCCGTCCAGCGCGATCCCGAGCAGCGTTCCGAGCACCATGGCGATGAGCATGCCCGGCAGGCGCGGGCGCCAGCGGCGGATGACCAGCGCGATCGCCAGGGTGACCAGGGCGATGGCGAGCACGTGGAGGTTGGTGTCCGGCAGCTGCCGCAGGAGCACCCACCAGGTATGCAGGAAGGTCTCGCCGCGCGGCACCGGCACGCCCAGCACGTGCTTGAGCTGGCTGGTCGCGATGAGGATGGCCGCGCCGGCGGTGAAGCCGACCACCACGGAATGGGAAACGAAGTTCACCAGGGTTCCCAGCCGGGCCAGGCCGAAGGCGAGCTGGTAGACGCCCGCCAGCAGGGTCAGGGTCAGCGCCATCTGCACGTACTGGGGCGTGCCGGGCTCGGCGAACCCGCTCACCGTGCTGAACACGACGATGGAGATGGCCGTGGTGGGGCCGGAAATCAGGTGCCAGGAGGAGCCGAACAGCCCGGCCACGATGGGCGTGATGATGGCGGTATAGAGGCCGTACTCCGGCGGCAGGCCGGCAATGAGGGCGAAGGCCACGCCCTGGGGCAGCACCACGACCGCGTTGGTGAGGCCGGCGATGAGGTCGGCCTTGAGGG
>JAQVKR010000185.1 GCA_028694565.1 Gammaproteobacteria bacterium
GTCGGCGGGGGTGGCCCGGGCCGCGGGGGCGGGGCTTCACCCTGCTGGAGGTGCTGGTGGCGCTGGCGGTCATCGCCGTGGCCATGGCGGCGCTGGTGAAGGCGGCCGGGGACCAGGCGGCGGCGGCCGTCCACCTGCGTGATCGCATCCTGGCCCACTGGGTGGCCCTGAACGTGGTGGCGGAGGCCGAGTTGGCGGCGGCGTGGCCCGCGCCGGGCGAGCAGGAGGGCGTGAGCCCCATGGGCGGGGCGCAGTGGCGCTGGCGGATGCGGGTGGGCGACACGCCCGACCCCGCCGTGCGCCGGCTCGAGGTGGCGGTGGGGCCGGATGGCGGGGCGGAGCCGGTGGGCAGCCTGACGGCCTATCTCGGCCGGCCGGGAGGGACGCAATGAGCCGCGCCCGGCCGGTCGCCGGCTTCACGCTCCTGGAGCTGCTGGTGGCGCTGGCGGTCTTCGCGGTGCTGGCCACCGTGGCCTACGCGGGCGTCTACCAGGTGCTCCAGGTCCGGGACCGGACCGAGGACCAGGCGCGGCGGCTGGACGCCCTGCGCAAGAGCTTCGCCCTGCTGCAGCGGGATCTGGAGCAGGCGGTGCCGCGGCCGGTGCGCGACGCCTACGGCGACATTCTGCCCGCCTTCCGGCTCGGCGCCGAGGGCGCCCTGCTGCTGGAGCTGACCCGCGGAGGCTGGACCAACCCCGCCGGGCGGCCGCGCAGCACCCTGCGGCGGGTCGGGCTCGAGCTCCGCGACGGGCGGCTCCGGCACCTCGCCTGGCGGGTGCTCGATCGCGCCCAGGACAGCGAGCCGGTGGCCACGGAGCTGGTGGCCGGGGTGAGCGGGGTGGAGGTGGAGTGCCTCGATGCGGACGGGAACTGGGTGCGGCGCTGGCCGCCGCCCCGGGACCGGGACGGCGGTCCGGATCCGTCCGCGCTGCCCCGCGCGGTGCGCCTCACCCTGGTGCTGGAGGCATGGGGGCGCTTCACCCGCCTTTTCCGGCTGCCCGGGGCGGGCCCGGAGGAGGCGCCGTGACCGGGGCCGGCGGGGTCCGTGGGCGCGAGATCCTCGCCGCGGGACAGGCGGGCGTGGCCCTGGTGACCGCCCTCATCCTGGTGGCGGTGGCCACGGTGGCGGCGGTGGGGATGGCCTCCACCCAGCTGCTGAACACGCGGATGGCGGGCAACACCCTGCAGGCGGACCAGGCCTACCTCACGGCGCTGGGCGCCGAGGCGTGGGCACGCCAGATGCTGCTCCGGGATGCGCGGCAGAACCGGACCGATGCCCCCGGGGATGACTGGGCGGTGGCGCTGCCGCCGGTGGCGGTGGAGGGCGGGAGCGTGGCCGGACGCATCGAGGACCTGGGCGGGCGGTTCAACCTCAACGGCCTGCTGACCGGGGCCGGGGTGCCCGACCCGCTGGCGGTGGCGCGCTTCACCCGGCTGCTGCGGATTCTCGATATCGACCCGGGAGTGGCGGCGGCGGTCGTGGACTGGCTCGACGCCGACCGGGTGCCGGGCTTTCCCGGCGGGGCGGAGGACGAGGTCTACCTGGGCCGGGATCCGGCCTACCGGGCCGCCAACGGGCCGATGGCCAGCATCAGCGAGCTGCGCCTGGTGGCGGGCATCGACGGGGCGGCCTACCAACGGCTCGCGCCCCACGTGGCGGCCCTGCCCGGGCGCGCGGCGATCAACGTCAACAGCGCCACGCCGGAGCTGCTGCGGAGCCTCGCCGAGGGCATCGAGGCGGGGGACGCCGAGGCCCTGGCGGCGGCGCGGGGCGAGGCGGGTTTCGAAACCGTGGCGGAGTTCCTCGCCGAGGCGGCGCTGGCGGGACGCACGGTGGACGAGGCGGGGCTGTCCGTGGCGAGCCGCCACTTCCTCCTCACGGCGGAGGTGCGCATCGGCGGCGCGTTCACCCGCCACCAGGCCCTGCTCGAGCGGGACGAGACCGGGAAGCGGGTCAGGACGGTGCGGCGGAGCATGGGAGCGGAATAGCATGGCCGGAAAGTGGGTGGTGGCGCGGTGTCCGGATTCGGACCCGGAACGGCTGGAGTGGGTGGAGGTGTCCGCCGCGTGCGCCATCGACGGGGCGGTGGCCCGGGGCGCGCCCGAGGCGCTGGCCGCTGCGGCCCAGGGGCGGCGGCTGGCCGTCCTGGTTCCCGGCGAACGGGTCTGGGTGACCCGGGTGCGGCTCGCCGCCCGCACCCGGCGCCAGCGCGAGGCGGCGCTGCCCTACGCCCTGGAGGAGCGGCTCGCCGACGACGTGGAGTCGCTCCACTGCGCCCCCGGCCGGCCCGGGGCGGACGGAAGCCTCCCCGCCGCGGTTGTCGGGCGGGAACTGATGGAGGCGTGGCTGTCCCGCTTCGTCGCCGCCGGTCTGCGCGTCGAGCGCCTGCTGCCGGACTGCCTGGCGCTGCCCCTGGAGCCGGGAGCCTGGTCGCTGTGGAGCGGGGGAGGGCGGACACTGGTGCGGACCGGTCCCGAGAGCGGTTACGTGGTGGATACTCCGAACCTGGTCCACATGCTGCGGACCGAACTCCGCCAGGAGACCGCCGCGGCGCCCGAGCGGATAGTCCTGGGCGGGATGGCGGTGCCTGCGCTCACCGCCGAGCTCGAGGCGTTGGGGATTCCGGTCAAGCGCTTCGGGTCGGGGGAGCTGCTGCCGCTCCTGGCTCCGGGCGCCAGCGCACCGAAGGCGCCGCTCGACCTGCTCCAGGGGCCGTTCGGACGCCGGGAGCGGATCGGGCGCCGGCTGCGGCCGTGGCGGCTGCCCGCGGCCCTGGCCGCCCTGTGGCTGGTCCTCCTGGTGGCGGGCAAGGCGACGGCGCTCCATCAGCTGCGCGCCGAGCGGGCGGCCCTGCAGGCGCAGATCGACGCCCTCTACCTGGAGACCTTCAGCGACGCCACCCGGGTGGTGGACGCCCGCACCCAGATGAGCCAGCGGCTGGAGAGGCTTCGCGGCGCCCGTCCGGAGGGCGGCTTCCTCGGCCTGCTGCAGCTCACGGCGGATGCGCTGGGAGACCGCTCAGGCTACCGGCTGCAGCGGGTGGCCTTCGACGACGGCCGGATGGACCTGCTGCTCGAGCTGCCGGCGCTGCAGGCCGTGGACACGCTCAGGCAGCGGCTGGCCGCCACGGGACTGCGGGCCGAGGTGGTCTCCGCGAGCGCCCAGGGGGAGCGGGTGCAGGCCCGTCTGCGCATCGGGAGGGGGACATGATCCGGGCGTGGTGGGCCGCGCTGGCCCCGCGCGAGCAGGCGGGCGTGCTCATCGCCGCGGCCGTGGTGGCCGGCTTCATCCTCTACGCACTGGTCTGGGAGCCTCTCGACGGGGGCGTGCGCACTCTCGGCCTTCAGGTGGAGGCTAAACGCGGGGAGCTTGCCTGGATGCATCAGGCAGCGGCCGAAGCGAAACGGCTGCAGGGGACCACGATGCAGCCCGAACGGCCGGCCGGCGTTTCGCTTCTCGCGGCGGTGGACGGCGCGCTGCGCGGGAGTCCGCTGCGGGAGGCGCTGCAGCGCATCGAGCCCGAGGGGGATGACACGGTCCGGGTGTGGCTGCGCAAGGCCCCCTTCAACGACCTGCTGGAACTGCTGGCATCGCTGGAGAGGCGCTACGGAGTCCGGCCGATCTCAATTACGATGGAGCGCCATGAGCAGCCGGGGCGTGTCGATGGGCGGCTAGTGCTCCAAGGTGGCGGTTAATTGCCCGGTAATAATGTCCTGGTAAAATGCCACAGGTTCCAGTTGAACTGGATGGGGCAATTGGGTAGGGTTCTGCCGGAGGCATGACCCGCGGTGGAACGGGCCGAAGTTGCCACGGAAGGGCAAGGGACAGAGGAGCCGTTTTCGGCTTCTGTCCGTCAGTTTTATACATGGAGAGTGTGATGTCAGGTTCGTTCCGTACCGCGGTTGCCGGTTGTTTTCTTCTGCTCGTCGGCTGCTCGGAGCCGCAGCATCCGGAAGTCGTCGTCTACACCTCGGTGGACCAGATCTTCTCGGAGCCGCTTCTCGCGCGATTCGAGGAGGAGACGGGGATCGAGGTCAAGGCGGTCTACGATGCGGAGGCGCAGAAGACCGTCGGTCTCGAAAAGCGCCTGCTCGCCGAACGGGAGCAACCCCGGGCGGATGTCTTCTGGAACTCGGAGTTCCTGCGCACCCTGCGGCTGGCCGAAACCGGCCTCTTCACCCCCTACGCCTCGCCCGAGGCGGCGGATATTCCCCTGCAGTTCCGCTCTCCCGATGGTCTCTGGACCGGCTTCGGTGTGCGCGCGCGGGTTTTCGTCGTCAACACCGACCAGGTTCCCGGCCCGGAGACACCCCGCAGCCTCGAGGCGCTGACAGCCCCCGAATGGCGGGATCGCGCCTGCATCGCCAAGCCCTATTTCGGGACCACATCGACCCACTTCTCCGCGCTCTATGGGCGGCTCGGTGCCGAGGAGTACGCCGATTTCCTCACCTCGCTGCGGGGCAACGGGGTGCGCCTGCTCGCCGGAAACTCCACGGTGCGCGACGCGGTGGTCAAGGGCGATTGCGCCTTCGGCCTGACGGACACCGATGATGTCAATGTGGCCCTGCAGAACGGCGAGCCGGTGCGCATGGTCTTCCCCGACCAGGTGGGGGAGGGCGCCTTCGCCGTCTTCCACACGGTGGGCCTGGTGAAGAACGGGCCCCATCCCGACGCGGCCCGGCGGCTCATCGATTATCTCGTCAGCATGAACAACGAGCAGGCGTTGATTGACTCCGGGGCGGTCCAGCTTTCCGTGCGTGACGGCGAGGAGGGGCAGCCGCGGCTCTGGACCCATACCTCCGCCCTGTTGGAGTCCCTTGAGCCGAGTGCCGATATGGTCCGGGAATATCTGGACCTCTGAGCATCAGGGGGGCCGGAAACCAGGTTACGGACGTGGTTCGCAGCATGGGCATTCGGCCCGCTCTGGCCGGCACGACGCTCGACAGCCGCAAGGTGCTGCCGCTGCTGGCCCTGTGCATCTCCCTGCCGGCGTGCATTCCATACATCGGGTTTCTTCTGGACGGGAGTGTGGCCGGGGTCTCCGGTCCGGGCTGGCAGCCGCGGCTTCTGGAGGCGCTTCTCTCAAGCAGCCTCCTGGCCGTCACCGGCGCCGTTGCGGCAACACTGGCGGCCGCATCAGCCCTTCCACTTCTGCTTCAGCCGCGCGGTCGCCGGTTCCCGGCCTTTTCACTGGCCCTGGTCTTCTGCCTCTCCCCCGTCCTGCTATTGCAGGGATTCCGGCTCCTTCCCGGCTTCGGTGCGCTGCCACCGTTCCATGCGGCCGTGCTCGTCATGACATGGAAGATGGTGCCGGTGGCCGTGGCCATGCTGCTGCTGGGTGTCCTGGCCCTCGGGCGGGGCGAACTGGAGGCCGGGTTGCTCTCGGCGCCGGTCGGCACCCTGGTGCGTCGACTGGTCATACCCAGGCTGTGGCCGTCCGTGCTGGCCTCGCTGATGCTCTGTTTCGTGCTGATTTTCATGGACGGTGAGCTTCCCGGCCTGGTGGGCTATCGCAATCTGCCGGAAGAGGTCCTTGCACGCATCACGATCGCCGGTACCGGTTCCTGGGTCTGGTTTCCGTCCCTCCCTTTTTACCTGGTGGCGCTGTTGGGTGCGTCGGCTCTGATGCTGTTCGCGGGCGGCCTGCGGGTGGGTTCATCCTGGCGCCGCGCCGATCTGGCGGTCTGGCGGGAGCTTGCGCAGGGCTTGCCGGGCACGACGCTGCACGGATTGGGTCTGGCCGTGCTGTTCCTCCTGCCGGTGCTGCTCCTCACTGTCTCGGCCCTGTGGGGACTGCCGCGCCTGGATCTCGTATCGGGGGAGATCCGGGCCGTATTCAACTCGGTTGTCTACGGGATCCTCGCGGCGCTTCTGGCTGAGATCGGAAGAGCAC
>JAQVKR010000186.1 GCA_028694565.1 Gammaproteobacteria bacterium
AAGTTGCAACCATGTTGCAACCAATCCCTACCGGACATGAAAAAAGGGCTAGCACTTTCGCGCTAACCCCTTGTTTTTATGGCTCCCCCGGTTGGACTCGAACCAACGACACACGGATTAACAGTCCGCTGATCTACCGACTGATCTACGGGGGAATCGGTCAAGGCCGCGTATATTATCAGACTTCGCGCCGAGATCAACCTCTCCGAAGGCCGGCCGTCAGCGGGACGCGAAGTCCCGGAAACGGCCCAGCGCCGCGTCCAGCTTCTCCATGCTGGTGGCGAAGGAGAGGCGGATGCAGCCCGGGGCGCCGAAGGCCGTTCCCGGCACCATCGCGACACCGGCGTCGGTGATGAGCCGCTCGGCCAGTTCCAGGTCGTCTTCCACCCCGTCCAGGCCCTCGATGACCCCCTCCACGTTGGGGAAAGCGTAGAAGGTGCCGTCGGAGGGGCGGCAGCGCACGCCCGGGATGGCGTTGAGGGTCTCCACCACGAAATCGTGCCGCTCCTTGAAGGCCTTGACCATCACGCCCACGCAGGACTGGTCGCCCTCGAGCGCCGCCTGGGCCGCCGCCTGGGAGATGGAGGCGGGGTTGGAGGTGCTCTGGGACTGGATCTTCTTCATCGCCCCGATCAGCTTGGCCGGCCCGCCGGCGTAGCCGATGCGCCAGCCGGTCATGGAGTAGGCCTTGGAGACGCCGTTGAGGACGATGGTGCGGTCGTAGAGCTCGGGGCAGGCGTTGAGAATGTTCACGAACGGCGCGCCGGTCCAGAGAATGTGCTCGTACATGTCGTCGGTGGCCACCAGTACCTGGGGGTGGCGCAGCAGCACCTCGCCCAGCGCCGCCAGCTCCCCGCGGCTGTAGGCCGCGCCGGTGGGGTTGGAGGGGCTGTTGATGACGAACAGGCGGGTGGCGGGGGTGATGGCCGCCTCCAGCTGCGCCGGGGTGATCTTGAAGCCCTGCTCCAGACCGGCCGGGATGATGACGGGCTCGGCGCCGGCCAGCAGCACCATGTCCGGGTAGGAGACCCAGTAAGGGGCGGGGATGATCGCCTGGTCGCCGGGATTCAGCAGCGCCTGGGCCATGTTGTAGAAGCTCTGCTTGCCGCCGCTGGAGACCAGGATCTGGTTCGGCGCGTAGTTCAGGCCGTTGTCGCGCTCGAACTTGGCGATGACGGCCTGCTTGAGGCCGGCGGTGCCGTCCACCGCGGTATACTTGGTGAAGCCGTCGCGGATGGCCTTGATGGCCGCCTCCTTGATGTGCTCGGGGGTGTCGAAATCCGGCTCACCGGCGCCCAGGCCGATGATGTCCTTCCCCGCGGCGCGCAGCTCGGCGGCCCGGGCCGTGATGCTCAGGGTGGGGGAGGGCTTGATGGATTGAACTCGGGTCGACAGTTGCACGTCCAAGTGGGGACTCCTTGAAATGGGGTATCCGCGAACAGGTTTTTCAAGACAATCAATCATACTGGATGCAAGAGGGCAGAAAAATCCCCATGGAACAGAAGTTCGAGCTCGCCTCCGACTACAGGCCCGCCGGCGACCAGCCGGAGGCGATCGTCCGCCTGGCGGAGGGGCTGGAGGAGGGGCTGGCCTACCAGACCCTGCTGGGCGTGACCGGCTCGGGCAAGACCTTCACCATCGCCAACGTTATCCAGCAGCTGCAGCGCCCCACCCTGGTCATGGCGCCCAACAAGACCCTGGCCGCCCAGCTCTACGCGGAGATGCGGGAGTTCTTCCCGCGCAACGCGGTGGAGTACTTCGTCTCCTACTACGACTACTACCAGCCCGAGGCCTACGTCCCCGCCAGCGACACCTATATCGAGAAGGACGCCTCCATCAACGAGCAGATCGAGCAGATGCGCCTGTCCGCCACCCGGGCCCTGCTGGAGCGGGAGGACACCATCATCGTCGCCACCGTCTCGGCCATCTACGGCCTGGGCGACCCGGCGGCCTACCATGGCATGGTGCTGCACCTGAAGACCGGGGACCAGGTGGATCAGCGCCACATCCTGCGGCGGCTGGCGGAGCTGCAGTACACCCGCAACGACCTGGAGCTGGGGCGGGCCAACTACCGGGTGCGGGGGGACGTGATCGACGTGCACCCGGCCGAGTCGGAGTCCGAGGCGGTGCGCATCGAGCTGTTCGACGACGAGGTGGAGAGCCTGAGCTTCTTCGACCCCCTCACCGGCGAGGTGCTGCGCCGGGTGCAGCGGCTGACCATCTACCCCAAGTCCCACTACGTCACCACCCGCCAGACGGTGCTCGACGCCATCGACGCCATCAAGGCGGAGCTGGCGGAGCGGCTCGAGCAGCTGCGCCAGGCCGGCAAGCTGGTGGAGGCCCAGCGGCTGGAGCAGCGCACCCGCTTCGACCTGGAGATGATGCAGGAGCTGGGCTACTGCAACGGCATCGAGAACTACTCCCGCCATCTCACCGGGCGCAACCCCGGCGACCCGCCGCCGTGCCTGTTCGACTACCTGCCCGACGCGGCCCTGCTGGTGATCGACGAGTCCCACGTGACCATACCCCAGCTCGGGGGCATGTACCGGGGCGACCGGGCGCGCAAGGAGAACCTGGTGGAGTACGGCTTCCGGCTGCCCTCGGCGCTCGACAACCGGCCATTGCGGTTCGAGGAGTTCGAGCGCCTGGCGCCCCAGACCATCTTTGTTTCCGCCACCCCCGGCCCCTACGAGGAGGCCCATGCCGGCCAGGTGGTGGAGCAGGTGGTGCGGCCCACGGGCCTGGTGGACCCGGAAGTGGAGGTGCGGCCCGCCACCACCCAGGTGGACGACCTGCTCTCCGAGATCGGCCTGCGGGTGGCCGCCGACGAGCGGGTGCTGGTGACCACGCTGACCAAGCGCATGGCCGAGGACCTCACCGACTACCTGGGCGAGCACGACATCCGGGTGCGCTACCTCCACTCGGACATCGATACGGTGGAGCGGGTGGAGATCATCCGCGACCTGCGCCTGGGCAAGTTCGACGTGCTGGTGGGCATCAACCTGCTGCGGGAGGGGCTGGACATGCCCGAGGTGTCGCTGGTGGCGATCCTCGATGCGGACAAGGAGGGGTTCCTGCGCTCCGACCGGTCGCTGATCCAGACCATCGGCCGCGCGGCCCGCAACCTGCACGGCAAGGCCATTCTCTACGCCGACCGGATCACCGGCTCCATGCGCCGGGCCATCGACGAGACCGAGCGCCGCCGCGCCCGGCAGATGGCCCACAACGAGGCCCACGGCATCACCCCCCAGACCATCCGCAAGGCGGTGCGGGACATCATCGAGGAGGTGCACGCGGGCAGCGTGGGCACCCCGCGGGAATACGCCCGGGTGGCGGAGGAGCTGGCGGAGTACGGACGCATGGGCCCGGACGAGCTGGCCCGCACCCTGAAGCGCCTGGAGCAGGAGATGTACGAGCGGGCCCGCAACCTGGAGTTCGAGGAGGCCGCCCGGCTGCGCGACCGGATCCACCACATCCGGGAGCAGGCGCTGGGCGTCACGGGGCTGGCCGCGGCGGGGTAGGGCGCCTAGCCGAAGCGCTGGCGCAGGTAGTCGATGATGACGTCCGACTCGTAGACCCAGGTATCCCGGCCTTCGGTGCCGGCAATCCGCAGGCAGGGCACCTTCACCTCGCCGCCGCCTTCCTCGAGCGCCCGGCGGTGGCCCGGGTCGTGCTGGGCATCGCGCAGCTCGACGGGCAGGGACAGGCGCCGCAGCTCCCGGCGGACCTTGAGGCAGAAGGGGCAGGTGCGGAACTGGTACAGCGCCAGGCCGCGCGCCTCGGCCTCCACCCGTTGCTGCTCCGCCGCCGGGCGGGCCACCCCGCGCGGCGCGCTCAGCTTCTCCCACAGCAGCATGAAGGGTCCGAGGATGAGCCGGACCGTCCGGAAGAACATTCTGAAGAACCATCTCATGGGCAGGAATTCCCGTTGCGTTGCCGGAACGGCGCCCATGGTACCCGAAGCGCGCGCCGATTCATCCCGTCGCGGCCCCGGTGCCGGCGGCGATGGAAAAGAGCCGGCCAAGGCTCTTGCATCGCTTCCGCCTCTTCTGTATATTTCTCCGCTCTTCAGGCGCGTAGCTCAGCTGGTTAGAGCACCACCTTGACATGGTGGGGGTCGTTGGTTCGAGTCCAATCGCGCCTACCAGATACGAAGGCACCGCGCCTGCGGTGCCTTCTCTATTTGGGGCGTCCGCGCCCGCATGGTAACGGCGTCTTAGTGTACTGCGCCGCTCTTGGAGGCCCATTCAGCGAGTCGCCGGCCGGTCAGATGCAAGGCGCGCTTGCGCAGGAATGGCAGGCCCCCTTTCAAGCAAGCGCAACGCCGCAGATGGCCGGCCGGCGGCTCGCCCGCAGGGAGCCCCCCGAAAGCACCATGACGGCGTTGCAGCGCTTGGCAAGGGAACAACCATTGCCTGCGCACTGCGCCTTGTCCTGGCACTTTCGGGGGGCTCTGAAAGCACCTCCAAGAGTGGCGCAGTACACTAGCACGTGGCCTCTCGTATGGGTCACCACTGAAAAGGAGTACCGACATGCCCGTGATCACCCTCCCCGACGGCAGTCGTCGCGAATACCCCCAGCCGGTCACCCTCCTGGAAATCGCCCGGTCCATCGGCCCCGGACTGGCCAAGGCCGCGCTGGCGGGCAAGGTGGACTGCCGCCTGCTGGATCTGTCGGCCCAGGTGGAGAGCGACGCCCAGGTGGCCCTGGTCACCGACCGCGACCCCGAGGGGCTGGAGATTATCCGCCACTCCACCGCGCACCTGCTGGCCCAGGCCGTGAAGGAGCTGTTCCCCGGCGCCCAGGTGACCATCGGGCCGGTGATCGAGGACGGCTTCTACTATGACTTCGCCTTCGGGCGCAGCTTCACGCCCGAGGATCTCGAGGCCATCGAGAAGCGGATGGAGGCGCTCGCCGAGGCCGACCTGGCCGTCACCCGCACGGTGATGCCCCGCGACGAGGCCGTCGACTTCTTCCGCGGCATCGGGGAGGAGTACAAGGCGCGAATCATCGCCGACATCCCGGCGGGGGAGACGCTTTCCCTCTACCGGCAGGGCGAGTTCGTCGATCTGTGCCGCGGCCCCCACGTGCCGAGCACCGGCCGGCTGAAGGCGTTCAAGCTCACCAAGGTGGCCGGCGCCTACTGGCGCGGGGATGCCCGCAACGAGATGCTCCAGCGCATCTACGGCACCGCCTGGGGCGACCGCAAGGCGCTCAAGGCCTATCTCCGGCGGCTGGAGGAGGCCGAGAAGCGGGATCACCGCCGCATCGGCCGCGAGCTGGACCTCTTCAGCCTGCAGGAGGACGCCGGCGGCGGCCTGGTGTTCTGGCACCCCAAGGGGGCGCGCATCCGCAAGGTCATCGAGGACTACTGGCGCGATCGCCACGTGCGCTCGGGCTACGAGCTGCTGTTCACCCCGCATATCGCGCTCGAGGACCTCTGGCACACCTCCGGGCACACGGACTTCTACCGCGAGTCCATGTACAAGCCCATGGAGGAGGACGAGCAGCTCTACCAGCTCAAGCCCATGAACTGTCCGTTCCACGTCCTGATCTACAAGGATCGGCTGCGCTCCTACCGCGAGCTGCCGTTCCGCTGGGCGGAGCTGGGCACCGTCTACCGGCACGAGATGTCCGGCGCCCTGCACGGGCTGATGCGGGTGCGCGGCTTCACCCAGGACGACGCCCACGTCTTCTGCCGCGAGGAGCAGATCGAGGACGAGATCCTGGCCATCCTCGATCTCACCCTGTCGATGCTCAACGACTTCGGCTTCACCCAGTTCGAGGTCAACCTCTCCACCCGCCCGGACAAGTCGGTGGGTTCGGACGCGATCTGGGACAAGGCCACCGCCGGCCTGAAGGGCGCGCTCGCCCGCAAGGGGCTCGACTAT
>JAQVKR010000187.1 GCA_028694565.1 Gammaproteobacteria bacterium
TGCCGGTCCTGCTGCTGGTGCTGTTCGGCTACGCCATCACCCTGGACGTGAACAACCTGGATCTGGCCGTCTACGACGAGGACCGCAGCGCCGCCAGCCGCGACTACGTCCGCGCCTTTCCCGCCTCGAACTACTTCACCGTGGTCACCGATGCCGCGACCTACGCCGAGGCGGAGGCCGCCGTCGTCTCGGGACGGGCGCACCTGGCACTGGTGATCCCGACCGATTTTTCCGAACGCCTGGACCAGCAGCGCACGGTGGCGGTGCAGGTGCTGGTGGACGGCAGCGACGCCAACACCGCCACCATCGCCATCGACTACGCCGAGGGGGTGACGGAGGGTTTTGCCGCCGATCTCAGGGGGCAGGTGGAGCTCGCCGTGGAGAACCGCCTGCGGGTCTGGTACAACCCCGAGCTGAAGAGCCGCTGGTTCATCATCCCGGGGCTCATCGCCGTCATCATGACGGTCATCACCGCGCTGCTCACCTCGCTCACCGTCGCCCGGGAGTGGGAGTCCGGCACCATGGAGCAGCTCATCGCCACCCCCATCCAGCCCCTGGAGCTGATGCTGGGGAAAATGACCCCCTACTTCCTCATCGGGGTCTTCGACGTGCTGCTCTCCATCGCCATGGCCGTGTGGGTCTTCGACGTCCCCCTGCGCGGCAGCCTCGCCTTCCTCCTCGGCTCCGGCGCCCTGTTCATGCTCGGCGGCCTTGGGCTCGGCATCCTCATCTCCACCGCGGCCCGCTCCCAGCTGGTGGCCAGCCAGGTGGCCATGGTGGCCACCTTCATCCCGGCCTTCCTGCTGTCGGGGTTCCTCTACTCCATCGACAACATGCCGCGCTTCCTCCAGGTCATCACCCACGCGGTGCAGGCCCGCTACTACGTGGCGATTCTCAAGGCGGTATTCCTCAAGGCCAGCCCCCCCGCCCTGCTGGTGAACGAACTGGCCTTCCTGTCGCTGTTCGCCCTCGTGGTTCTGGGCGTGGCGCTGCGCAAGTTCAAGAAGAGACTCGACTGAGGCGCACACGTCATGTGGGAACGAATCTACCGGATGCTGATCAAGGAGTTCATCCAGGTGCTGCGGGACCCGCGCATGCGCTTCCTGGTGTTCGTCACCCCGGTGGTCCAGCTCATCATCTTCGGCTACGCCGTGACCACCGACGTGGAGCACATCAAGACCGTGGTGCTGGACCAGGACCGCAGCAGCCACAGCCGGGCCCTGGAGCAGCGCTTCACCAGCTCCCGCTATTTCGATGTCCTGGCCCGGGTGGAGACGCCGACACGCCTGCAGGAGTGGCTCGACCGGGGCGGGGCCATCATGGCGCTGCACATCGAGCGGGGTTTCGGGGAGGACCTGGAGCGCGGCCGCCCGACCGCCGTCCAGACCCTCGTCGACGGCACCGACTCCAACACCGGCACCGTCGCCATGGCCTACGCCCAACGCATCATCGCCGACTACGCCCTCGGCCAGGGAGGCAATGCCACGGTTCCACCGATCGAGGTGCGCAGCCGCGCCTGGTACAACCCCGACCTCAAGAGCCGCTACTACAATGTGCCCGGCGTCATCGGCGTGCTGCTGCTGCTCACCTCGCTGCTGCTCACCTCCATGGCCGTGGTGCGGGAACGGGAGATCGGCACCATGGAGCAGCTCATGGTCACCCCCATCCGGCCGCTGGAGCTGATCCTCGGCAAGACGCTGCCCTTCGTGGTGATCTCCTACGTGGACGTGGTGCTGGTGACCGTGATCGGGGTCTACTGGTTCGACGTGCCGATCCGGGGCAGCCTGCCGCTGCTGTTCCTCGGCGCCGGTCTCTACCTCATGTCCACCATCGGGGTGGGCCTGTTCATCTCCACCGTCTCCCAGACCCAGCAGCAGGCGCTCATGTCCGCCTTTTTCTTCTACCTCCCGGCGGTGCTCCTCTCCGGGTTCATGTTCCCCATCGAGAACATGCCCGAGCCGGCCCAGTGGATCACCTACCTCAACCCCCTGCGCTACTTCCTGGTCATCATCCGCGATCTCTTCCTGAAAGGCGTGGGACTGGAGGTGCTGTGGCCGGAGTACCTGGCCCAGGCGCTGCTCGGATTGCTGCTGCTCGGCTTCAGCGCGGCGCGCTTCCGCAAGCGGATGGACTGAACGGACCCAGGACAGGAATCCCGTCATGAAAACGTGGAACCGATACATGGGACGCTGGAGACCGCTGGCGCTGATCCTGCTGGGGCTCGCCCTCCCCGCATGCAGCGTCTACCCGGTCAATCCACCCGCGGCCCATCCGCTCGCGGACGCCGGCCGCCCGCCCGGAGAGCCGGCCCAGGACCGCTCCAACGCCCTGCAGGTGATTCTCACCTTCTCCGGCGGCGGCACCCGGGCCGCCGCCTTCAGCTACGGGGTGCTGGAGGCCCTGCGGGACACCGAAATCCTTTGGGAGGGGCGCCGGCGCCGGCTGCTGGACGAGGTGGATCTCATCTCCTCGGTCTCCGGCGGCAGCTTCACCGCCGCCTACTACGGCCTCTACGGCGAGCGCATCTTCACCGAGTTCGAGCCGGCTTTCCTCAAGGACGACGTCCAGGGCCGCCTCACGCGGCGCCTGCTCAACCCCTGGAACTGGCTCCGTCTCGGCTCGCCGCTCTACGGCAAAAGCGAACTCGCCGCGGACCTCTACGACCGGCTGCTGTTTCATGGGGCCACCTTCGCGGACCTGGAGCGCCCCGGGGCGCCCCGGGTCCGCATCAACGCCACGGACATGACCCTGGGCACGGGCTTCAGCTTCACCCAGAGCCAGTTCGACTGGATCTGCTCCGATCTCTCCCGCTTCCCGGTGGCCCGGGCCGTGGCGGCCTCCTCCGCCGTGCCGGTGCTCTTCTCTCCGGTGGCCCTGCACAACCATGCCGGAACCTGCGGCTTCAGCCCGCCGGCCTGGGTCACGGAGGCCCTGGCGCGTCCCGGCGTCTCCCCCCGGCGCATCCGCCAGGCCCGCTGGCAGATCTCCTACCTGGACGCCGGCCAGCGCCCCTACCTGCATCTTCTGGACGGTGGCCTGGCGGACAACCTGGGGGTGCGCGGCGCACTGGACCAGCTGATCCTGGAAGGAGGCATCTGGGGGCGGATGCAGCGGGAGGGGCTGAATTCGATCCGCCGGGTAATCTTCATCGTGGTCAACGCCGAACCAGGGCTCGACCTGCGCTGGGATCGCAACCCCGGCGACCTGGCCCTCAGCTCCATCGTCAACTCGGCCACCACGGTTCCCATCAACCGCTACAGCTTCGAGACCCTCGAGCTGTTGCGCTCCCACATGGAACTGTGGCGCCGGGAGGTAATCCAGCAGCGTTGCGGCGCCCGGCCGGAGCCCGGTTGCGCAGAGATCGACTTCCACCTGGTGGAGGTGAACCTGGGCTCCATCGCGGATCCCGCCGAACGCGCCCGCCTGCAGAGCCTGCCCACCTCGTTCCGGCTCCCGGAGGCGGACGTGGACGCCCTGCGCCAGGCTGCGCGCCATATCCTGCTCGGCTCACCCGCCTACAGGCGTTTTCTGTCCAGCATTCGACAGTACGACAGGGAGATACATGAAAAGTGAAGAGCACAGCCCTCTTATTCATCCCGCTCGCCGCCCTCCTTGCTTCACCCGGCTATTCCGCGGCCCCGGATGTCCCCGTCGCCGGCCGGATCGAGCCGGGGCCGAATCTATCCGGAACGTGGATTCTCGATGAGGCATCGAGCGACGACCCCGGGGAGATGCTGGAACGATTCAGGGAGCGGATGGACAAGCCGGGGAAGAGCCGCGGGCGCATGGGAGCGGCTTCCGGCGCCGGCGGCGGCCCGGCTGGCGGAATGCGCGGCGGCGCCCGGGCGGGCCGTTCGCGATCGCACGGGCGCGATTCCATGCCCGATCCACAGGTATTCGAGACCCTCAACGAACTGGTATCGGCCGCTGGCGTCCTGGAATTGGCCCATAAAGAACCCGAATTGATGCTTTCGACGGACAGGGGACACAGCCAACGGCTCTACACGGACAATCGCGGTTCGACGATTTCCCTGAGCGGGGGCATCCACCAGGTGGTGACAGTCGCCGGCTGGGAGAACGGAGACCTCGTGGTGGAAACGACGCGGGATGGCATCCCCCGCGTCGTACAAAGATTCCGCCTGATTGCCGGCGCCGGGCAACTGGCGGTCATTACCGAATTAACCCCCCCCGGCTCATCCGGCCCGGTAACGATCCAGTACATCTATACGCGGGCGGAACCGGATGGGCGGTCAATCCGGGACACGGACACCTGATTACCGCCCTGCGGAATGTCAGGCCGGGAAAGGACGGATACACAAGGAGCGCCGGAATCCCTCCGCGCCGCAACATTCACCATCAAGCGCCAACAACAGGTTGAAAGGGAAAAACGACATGTCGGGAATGAAAGTGACGGGACGCACGGTGCTCGCCCTCAGCACCTTCCTCAGTGGAACAGCTTTCTCTCAGGACTTTGAGGATCTGCCCACCATCACGGTGACGGCAACCCGAACGGAACAACCGGTGGAAGATGTGAACGCATCGGTTCAGGTCATTGATCGCGATCGGATCGAATCCTACTCCGGGAACAGCGTGAGCGAGATCCTGGAATCCGCCACCGGAGTGGACGTCGCGGAACGTGGCAACGAGACCCGCGTTTCACTGCGGGGGATGAACAGCGAGCAGACGCTGATCCTCGTCGATGGGCTGCGGCGGACGGACAAGGCCTCCGGAAGCGTCATCACCAATATCCAGGTAGAGGATATCGAGCGCATTGAGATCGTGCGCGGTCCCATGTCGGCCCTCTACGGATCCGACGCCATGGGCGGCGTCATCAACATCATCACCTCCAAGCCGCGCGAGGGATTCCACTATGGATTCGATGTAACCGGCGGCGCCACGGAAAATGGCCAGCGCGGAACGGGCAACGGGGGCGGTTACATCAATTGGGGCGATCATGGGCTGGGACACCGGATCAGTTTCGAGACCCGCTCCCGGGGCGATTACCGGGCTGACGAATCGCAGCCGGATACCGACAAGCGAAGCGAGGAGCGCCGGAACGTTTCATACCGTGGGCAGCTTGAACTGAACGAGACGGATCAACTGCGCTGGAGCGCCGAGTACGCCAAACAGGATGATGAGGGTATCGGCCTCGATCCGAAGGGGAATCCCGTGCCCATGATCGAGACCGAGGATCGCTACCATCTTTCCCTGGACTACGAGGGACTCATGGGCGGCGGCACGACCGCCCTCTCTCTGGGGCACGGCTCTGCCGAGTCCACCTCCGACAAGGGCACGGGCAATCCGGATGAAACGACCTCCACCAAGAGCGAGTTACAGGCCCAGTACACCTTCTGGCCGGTCCGGAGCCACACGATAAACATCGGCTACGGATTGCTGGACGAGGAGTTCGAGTCCACCGCCATCAACGGCGCGGAGAACCGGAACGTGAACAGCCTCTTCCTGCAGGACCAGTGGAACATCGTGCCGGAGGTGAACTTGACGGCCGGCGGCCGCTACGACGATTACAGCGATTTCGGAAGCGCCATCAGCCCCAATGTATCGCTGGCCTGGCGCCCCGGCGCCTGGACCCTGCGCGGCGGCTACGGCGAGGCGTTTCGCGCCCCCTCCATGATGGAGCTCTACGCCGATTATTCGCTGGCCAAGAAGCGCAGGGTCGGCAACCCCGACCTGGACGCGGAGACCTCGCGCACCCTGGAGGCGGCGCTGGGGCGGCGTTTCGGGAACGGACGGGTGGAATTGGTCGTATTCCACACGGATGCCGAAGAGCTGATTGAAAAATATTTCGTTCAGACCAACCCCACCATCGAATCCTACCGCAATATCGATAAAGCCGAGATCGATGGCGTTGAACTCACTTGGCACTACCG
>JAQVKR010000188.1 GCA_028694565.1 Gammaproteobacteria bacterium
GCTGAGCGCCTCGTCGGGACGCGGGTGGGTCTCCATGAACAGGCCCGAGACCCCGGCGGCCACGGCGGCGCGTGCCAGCACCGGAACGAATTCGCGCTGCCCCCCGGAGGCTCCACCCTGCCCGCCCGGCAGCTGTACCGAGTGGGTGGCGTCGAACACCACCGGGCAGCCGGTCTCGCGCATCACCGCCAGGGAGCGCATGTCGGAGACCAGGTTGTTGTAGCCGAAGCTCACGCCCCGCTCGCAGACCATGATCCGCCGGTTCCCGGTGGCCAGCGCCTTGTCGGCCACGTATTTCATGTCCCACGGGGCGAGGAACTGCCCCTTCTTGATGTTCACCGGCAGCCCCTGCGCGGCCACCGCCTGGATGAAATTGGTCTGCCGGCACAGGAAGGCGGGGGTCTGCAGCACATCCACCACCGCGGCGACCTCGGCCAGCGGCGTGTCCTCGTGCACGTCGGTGAGCACCGGCACGCCGATGTCGCGCTTCACCGTCTCCAGGATGCGCAGACCCGCCTCGATGCCCGGACCGCGGTAGCTCGCGACGGAGGAGCGGTTGGCCTTGTCGAAGGAGGACTTGTAGATGAACGGCACGCCCAGGCGCCCGGTCAGCTCCCTGAGCGCTCCGGCCGTGTCCAGCGCCAGCTGTTCGCTCTCGATGACGCACGGCCCGGCGATGAGGAACAGCGGCCGCCCCAGCCCGGCGCCGAAGCCGCACAGTTCGATGCTGCCGGGTCCCTGGCGCGTCCCCCGTCCATCCATCTCAGCTGGCCGCCTTGGTGGCGTTGCGCTCGCGCTGGGCGCAGGCGGCCTGGACGAAGCCGGTGAACAGCGGATGGCCGTCCCTGGGGGTCGAGGTGAACTCGGGGTGGAACTGGCAGGCGACGAACCAGGGATGGTCCGGCACCTCCACCACCTCCACCAGGCTGCCGTCGATGGAGCGGCCCGAGACCTTCATGCCGGCCCGCTCCAGTTCGCTCAGGAAGCGGTCGTTGACCTCGTAGCGGTGGCGGTGGCGTTCGACGATCACATCCTTGCCGTACGCCTCGCGCACCAGGGACCCCTCCTCGAGACGGCACTGCTGGGCGCCCAGGCGCATGGTGCCGCCCAGGTCGTCCTCGTCGGTGCGGTGTTCGACGCCGCCGCTGCTGGTGACCCACTCGGTCACCAGGGCGATGACCGGATAGGGCGTGTCGCGATCGAACTCGGTGCTGTTGGCCCGCGCCATGTCCGCCTTGTTGCGGGCGTACTCGATGACCGCCACCTGCAGCCCGAGGCAGATGCCGAGATAGGGAATGCGGTGGGTGCGGGCGTACTCCACGGCCCGGATCTTGCCCTCCACGCCCCGCTCGCCGAATCCTCCCGGCACCAGGATGGCGTCGGCGCCGGCCAGGCAGCCGGTGCCCTGGGTTTCGATCTCCTCGGACTCCACGTAGTGGATGCGCACCTTGGTGCGGTTGCGCAGGCCGGCGTGGAACAGCGCCTCGTTGAGGGACTTGTAAGCGTCGGTGAGCTCCACGTACTTGCCCACCATGGCGATGGTGACCTCCGACTCCGGGTGCTCCATCGCGTCGATGACCCGCTCCCACTCGGAGAGATCCGGCTGGGCCGCCTGCAGCTGCAGCCGCTCCACCACCAGGTCGTCGAGACCCTCGCGGTGATAGAGCAGCGGAATCTTGTAGATGTTGTCCACGTCGATGGCGGAGATGACCGCGCGCTCGGCCACGTTGGTGAACAGCGCGATCTTGCGCCGCTCCGCCTCCGGCAGCGGCCGGTCGCTGCGGCACAGCAGCACGTCGGGCTGGATGCCGATGGAGCGCAGCTCCTTCACCGAGTGCTGGGTGGGCTTGGTCTTGAGCTCGCCGGAGGCGGCGATGTAGGGCACCAGGGTCAGGTGCATGAACAGCACCCGCTCGCGCCCCAGCTCCACGCCCATCTGACGGATGGCCTCCAGGAACGGCAGCGACTCGATGTCGCCCACGGTGCCGCCGATCTCCACCATCGCCACGTCGGCGCCGTCGGCGCCCTCGCGGATGCAGCGCTTGATCTCGTCGGTGATGTGGGGAATCACCTGCACCGTGCCGCCCAGGTAGTCGCCGCGGCGTTCGCGCCGGATGACGTTCTCGTAGATCTGGCCGGTGGTGTAGTTGTTGTTCCGGGACATGGTCGTGCGCACGAAGCGCTCGTAGTGCCCCAGGTCCAGATCGGTCTCCGCCCCGTCGGCGGTCACGTAGACCTCGCCGTGCTGGAACGGGCTCATGGTCCCCGGATCGACGTTGATGTAGGGATCGAGCTTCAGGAGAGTGACGTTGAGCCCGCGGCTCTCGAGGATCGCGGCGAGGGACGCCGAAGCGATCCCCTTGCCGAGGGCGGACACAACGCCGCCGGTTATGAAGATGAATCGCGTCATGCGTGCCTGGAAAAAGGTGGGAGAAGACCAGTCGTAAACTGGGCGGAACCTTACCAGATTGGCCACTTTTCCACAATCGAACCTGCGCCCCCGGCTCCCGGCCCGGGCTCCCAGCGCAACACCCTCCCGGCCTCGCCCGGAGCGGCCGCGAAGGGCGCGCAGACCCAGCGCCCGCCGACCGCCGCCAGCCGGCCGTCCAGGTACAGCAGCGGGGTCCGCCCCCGCTGCCAGGGCGGCACCCCCGCCTCCTGGAACAGCTTCTTCAGGGTGTGATGCCCGGTGCGCCCGGCCGGCCGGCAGCGCTCGCCGCCGTCCCGGAACCGCACCTCACCGCCCCCCCCGGCCAGGCTCCTCTCGGCGAGCCCCCGCCCGACCGCGGGCTCCAGGGAGAGCCGGCCCAGCCCCCCGGGCAGCTCCAGGGCCCCGTCCAGGCGCCACGGCAGCCCCCCCGCCGGCGGCGCCGCCAAGGCGCCGAGCAGGTGGAGCCGGCCCCGGTGGCGGCGCACCTCCACCCCGTCCCAGGCGATTCGCGGGGCGCGGTCCGCCCCCGCCTCCAGGCACTGGCGGCGCAGGCTCTCCAGCCGCGGCCCCGGAGGCAGCCGGGCGCCCCGGGCGGCGATCCAGTGGCGCAGCAGGTTGCGCTGGCGGGCCGGCGGGAGCGCGCCCAGCTCCGCCACGCCTAGGCTGCCGTCCGGCTCCCCGCCGCCGGCCCGGGACAGATCCTCCGCGGCCAGCGCCTCCAGCAATTCCAGCGCCTCGGCGCAGTGTTCGGCGCCGCGGCCCAGGCTCCGCGCGGCGGCGGGCCAGCGCGCGCGCAGCCGCGGCAGCACCTCGTGGCGCAGGTAGTTGCGGTCGAAGCCGGTGTCGATGTTGCTTTCGTCCTCCACCCAGGCCAGGGCGTGGCCACGGGCGTAGGCGGCCAGCGCCGCCCGGGCGAAACCGAGCAACGGCCGCCCCAGCCAACCGCCGCCCAGGCGGCGCAGGCGGGGCATGCCCGCCATGCCGCGCAGACCGCCGCCGCGGAGCTGCTGCAGCAGGAGGGTTTCGGCCTGATCGTCCAGGTGCTGCGCGGTGAGCAGGATCCCGTCCCCGGCCAGCAGCTCGGCCAGGGCCCGGTAGCGGGCTTCGCGGGCCGCGGCCTCGGGACTCTGCCCGGGAGCGGGCCGGGCGTCCACGCGCAGCAGCCGCAGGGGCACGCCGAGGCCGGCGCAGACCCCGGCGCAGTGCGCCTGCCACGCGTCGGCCCGCGGGCTCAGGCCATGGTGGACGTGGACGGCCGCCAGCGGCGCGGGCAGCCGCGGCGCCAGGCCGGCGAGGAGATGGAGCAGCACGTGGGAGTCCAGGCCGCCGCTGTAGGCCACCCAGAGCCGGCGGGCCGGCGGGTAGCCGGCCAGGATGGCGGCGACGGCCGCGGGGTCGGGCGGCACGGCCGAAAGGCGGGGCGCGCCGCGTCCCGCCACCGGATCACCCTTCCTTGAACACGCCGTAGTTCGCGATGCGGCGCATCCGATACTCCAGCAGGGTGTCGGTATCGACCCGGTCCAGCTGGTCGAGGTATTCCAGGAGGGTGGTCTTCAGGCGCTCGGCCATCAGCTCCGGATCGCGGTGGGCGCCGCCGAGCGGCTCGGGGATCACCCGGTCGGCCAGTTCCAGCTCGCTCAGCCGGTCGGCGGTGATGCCCATCGCCTCGGCGGCGTCGGCCGCCTTGGCGGCGCTCTTCCAGAGGATGGAGGCGCAGCCCTCGGGAGAGATGACCGAGTAGGTGGAGTACTGCAGCATCAGCAGGCGGTCGCCGATGCCGATGGCCAGGGCGCCGCCGGAGCCGCCCTCGCCGATGACGGTGCAGATGACGGGGGTGCGCAGGCGCGCCATCACCAGCAGGTTGCGGGCGATGGCCTCGCTCTGGCCGCGCTCCTCGGCACCCACGCCCGGATAGGCGCCCGGGGTGTCGATGAAGGTCAGGATGGGCAGCCTGAAGCGCTCGGCCATCTCCATCAGCCGCATGGCCTTGCGGTAGCCTTCCGGGCGCGGCATGCCGAAGTTGCGGTGCACCTTCTCGTGGGTGTCCCGCCCCTTCTGGTGGCCGATGATCATGACCGGCCGCCCTTCCAGGCGCGCCAGGCCGCCGACGATGGCGGCATCGTCGGCGAAGGCGCGATCGCCGTGCAGCTCCTCGAAATCGGTGAAGAAGGCGTCGATGTAGTCGAGAGTGTAGGGGCGCCGCGGGTGGCGGGCCAGCTGGGCAATCTGCCAGGCGCTCAGGCTGGAGAAGATGGATTCGGTGAGGGCCTTGCTCTTGGCCTCGAGCCGGGCGATCTCGTCGCTGATGTTGATCTCGTTGTCATCGCCGATGAGCTTGAGCTCCTCGATCTTGGCCTCGAGCTCGGCGATGGGCTGTTCGAAATCCAGGAAGTTCAGATTCATGGGGACGCTGCTCTCTCCGTGAACGGGCAGTTATACCCCAGCCGGGGCCCGGATAGCAGCCGGGCGCGGCGGTCCCGTGCCGTCCGGGAATCGCCCCTCGCCGTGCGCGGCCCCGCCCTGGGCGGCGGCGCTCAGAACCCCAGCAGGCGCGCCGCCTGGTAGAAGACGGCGCTCACCAGCCACGCCACCAGCAACCCCCAGCCGAGCGCCAGCAGGGTAAAGCCGCCGCTGCGGGACTCGCTGCGCAGGGTGGCCACGGTGGACAGGCAGGGGGTGTAGAGCAGGGTGAAGAGCATGAGGCTGTAGGCCTGGACCCAGTCCATGCGGGCGGCCATCACCCCCATCAGCGCATCGCCGCTGGCCCCGTAGATGACCGCCAGGGCGCCGATCAGCACTTCCTTGGCCACGAACCCGAAAATGAGCGCCACGGTGAGCTGCTGATCGATGCCCAGCGGCGCCAGCAACGGCTCGAACAGCGCGCCGATATGCCCGGCCAGGGTCTCGGGCCCGGCCGGCACGACCACGGTGGGCAGGTGGGTGAGCAGCCACACCAGCACCACGCCGATGACGATGAAGGTGGTGGCCCGGCGCAGGAAGTGGCTCACCTCCAGCCAGCCGCGCATGAACACCTGGCGCAGGGTGGGCAGGCGGTAGGGCGGCAGCTCCAGCACGAACGGCTCCTCGCTGCGGTAGCGGCCGCGGAACAGCCACGCGGTGAGGAACGCCAGCAGGAAGCTCACCAGGTAGAGGCTGAACAGCACCAGCGGGGCCTGGGCGGGCGCGAACAGCGCGGTGGTCAGGAACAGGAACACCTGCAGCCGCGCCGAGCACAGGGAGAAGGGAATGATGAGCATGGTGAGCAGGCGCATGGCCCGCGTGCGCATCACCCGGGTGCCCATGAGCGCCGGCACGTTGCAGCCGAACCCCATCAGCAGCATCACGAAGCTGCGCCCGTCGAGCCCCAGCCGCGACATCATGGCGTCCATGATGAAGGCGGCCCGGGACAGGTAGCCGCTGTCCTC